>NZ_JBMJCT010000003.1:0-259541 GCF_049222185.1 Streptomyces sp. LaBMicrA B280
ACCAGGGCCGCCAGCCCCAGCTGCCGCCGCGCGGTGGCCCGCGGGCCGAGCTGCCCGGCGGCGACTCCCGGCGCGGCCAGGACTGGAACGACGGCCGGGCCTCCCTCGACACCCCGCGCGGGCATGACGAGCAGGACCCCTCGGGGACCGCGCAGATGCCGGTGATCGACGACCGGCAGGGTCCGGGCTCGACCGCCCAGATGCCGCGGATCGATCCGCACGGTCCCGTCCCCACGGGCGACTTCGGCCGTCCCGAACTGCCCGGCTCCCAGGGTGCGGACCAGTACGGCCGTCCGGAACTCCCGCAGCAGACCGGCCAGTTCGCCCGGCCGGACAGCACGGGCCAGTACCAGCGCCCGGACGCCGGACAGCACACCGGACAGTTCCAGCGGCCCGAATCCCCGCAGGACACCGGCCAGTTCGCGCGGCCCGACAGCACGGGCCAGTACCAGCGGCCGGACGCCGGACAGCACACCGGACAGTTCCAGCGGCCGGACGCCGCGCAGCACACCGGTCAGTTCCCGCAGGTGGACGCCCCCCAGCACACCGGGCAGTTCCCGCAGGTCGACCCGGGCCGGCACACCGGTCAGCACACGGGCCAGTTCCCGGGGGCCGAACTGCCGCAGCAGACCGGGCAGTTCCAGCACCCGGACGCCGCCCAGCAGACCGGCCAGTTCCAGCGGCCGGACGCGGCGCAGCAGCAGGGGCCGTACGACGCCCAGGGCGGGCAGCAGGACACCGGCTCGTACGTGCGCTCGGACGTCTTCGGCACCCCGGCCCGGCCGGACGAGCCCGCCCAGGACACCGGCGGGTACGCGACCCCGGGTGCCTACGACAACAGCGGCACCGGACAGCACGCGCTGCCCGGCCGTACCGACCCGGCGCACACCGGGCAGTTCGAGCGCCCGCAGCCGCCCGCCCGTGACGACTTCGGCGCCCCGCGCCCGCCGGCCCCGCAGCAGATCCCGGCCCACCAGGAGCGCCCGGTGCGCGAGCCGGAGGCGCTGCCGCCGGCCAGCGGTCCCGGCGACGGCCGTACCCCGCTGTTCGACACGCTGGAGACCAACTGGTTCCACGGCACGGCCGGTCAGCAGCAGGGCCCCCAGCCGGGGGCGCCCGCCGAGCAGCAGCCACAGCCCGCGCAGCGCGACGCGGCCGCCGCCGGTGGCTCGTGGCGTGCCTCGCCCAACGACGAACTCGTGCGGCAGGCGGAGCGGGTGCGCCAGCCCGCGGCGGGCGGTATCACCACGTCCGGTCTGCCGCGCCGGGTGCCCAGGGCGAACCTCGTGCCGGGCACGGCTCAGCAGCAACAGCACCAAACAGGTCCGCAGGTCTCCCGTGCGCCCGACGACGTACGCGGCCGGCTGACCAATCTCCGTCGGGGCATCGCCCAGGGTCGTCAGGCCGGTACCGGCCAGACGGGCAGCTACCCGAGCCCCACTCACCAGCAGGAGCGTTAGTTGAGTCCGATGAGCCAGGCGGCACAGAACCTGAACTGGTTGATCACCAACTTCGTGGACAACACCCCCGGGGTGTCCCACACGGTGGTGGTCTCCGCCGACGGCCTGCTGCTGGCGATGTCCGAGGGCTTCCCGCGGGACCGCGCCGACCAGCTGGCGGCCGTCGCCTCCGGTCTGACCTCGCTGACGGCCGGTGCCTCCCGGATCTTCGAGGGCGGCACCGTGGCCCAGACGGTCGTGGAGATGGAGCGGGGGTTCCTCTTCCTGATGTCGATCTCGGACGGTTCTTCCCTCGCGGTACTGGCCCACCCGGAGTGCGACATCGGCCTGGTGGGCTACGAGATGGCGCTGCTCGTCGACCGCGCGGGGGCGGTCCTCACCCCGGACCTGCGCGCCGAACTACAGGGCAGTCTGCTCCACTGACCGGCCCCGGCACCACACACCTCACCAAAACACCGTCCGGCCGCCACAAACCCCCCACCGGCCCCGTCAGACGGCTTGACTGACCGACTTGCTGTCCCGCCCGGAGGATCCATGACCCCGCCCACCGCCCATCACGATCCGTACGCGGAACCGTACGGGGACGAGGGCGACCAGCCGCTGGTGCGGCCTTACGCCATGACCGGCGGCCGGACCCGGCCGCGTTACCAGCTCGCCATCGAGGCGCTGATCAGCACCACGGCCGACCCCGCCGCGCTCATGGGGCTGCTTCCCGAGCACCAGCGGATCTGCCACCTGTGCCGTGAGGTCAAGTCGGTGGCCGAGGTCTCCGCGCTGCTGAACATGCCACTGGGAGTGGCCCGGATCCTGGTCGCCGACCTGGCCGAGGCCGGCCTGGTCGCCATTCACCAGCCGGGCGGGGACGAGAACAACGGCGGCGCTCCGGACGTGACGCTGCTCGAAAGGGTGCTCAGTGGACTTCGCAAGCTCTGACGCGGGACGGGCCACCACCTCGGCGAAGATCGTGGTGGCGGGCGGCTTCGGCGTGGGCAAGACCACGTTCGTCGGCGCCGTCTCGGAGATCAACCCGCTGCGCACAGAGGCCGTGATGACCTCGGCCTCGGCCGGCATCGACGACCTCACGCACACCGGGGACAAGACCACCACCACGGTGGCCATGGACTTCGGCCGTATCACCCTGGACCAGGACCTCATCCTGTACCTGTTCGGTACGCCGGGTCAGGACCGCTTCTGGTTCATGTGGGACGACCTGGTGCGCGGCGCGATCGGCGCCGTCGTCCTCGTCGACACCCGCAGGCTCGCCGACTGCTTCCCGGCCGTCGACTACTTCGAGAACAGCGGCCTGCCCTTCGTCATCGCCCTCAACGGCTTCGACGGTCACCAGCCGTACACGCCGGACGAGGTGCGCGAGGCACTCCAGATCGGGCCCGACACCCCGATCATCACCACCGACGCCCGGCACCGCGCCGACGCGAAGAGCGCGCTGATCACGCTGGTCGAGCACGCGCTGATGGCGCGACTGCGCTGACACTCAAGTGCGTCACCCCGTACGGCAGTTGCCGTACGGGGGCCGCGCGGGGCCGACTGTGGCATTTGACACGGTCGGCCGCGGTGTTCATAACAGTTCGGCAGAGGAATCGCCCGAGTCCACCACGCGACGCGGTCACCCGATGCCGCTGCGCGCACAATTGCCCCGCCTTTTGGCGGGGCTCGCTCTTTATGACCGTTTTATCTCTCGCTTACAGCCGAACCGGCACAGGGTTTCCACTGTTTGGAAGTGCGCTGGTCCACGTGCTGGAATGCCTGAACTGCCCCATGGTCCCTGACGTACTGCGTCCTCGTCGGCCGAGCGGGCTCTGAGAGACTGCGGCACGACGTAGGTGCCGACCGCCGAGAGGTTGTTGGTCGAGTGAGGCGAAGCAAGAACGGTCCCGAGCCGTCGGCGCGGGGCAACTTCACCCCGCCGCCGCGCGCCGCGGCACCCGCCCCGGTGTCGGGTGCGGAGCCGACGGACACTCCCGCGCCGAGCGGTGGCCGCTTCTCCCCGCGCAACTGGCGGGTGCCCACCAGACTGAACGCGATCCTGCTCATACCCGCGGCCGTCGGCCTGGTCATGGGCGGCTTCCAGGTGAACAGCTCGATCGACACCTGGCAGCAGGCCCGGGACGCCGAGAACACCGCCCGGCTGGTGCGCGCGGCCCTCGTCTACGCGGACGCCGTGGAGAACGAGCGCGACAGCACCGCCGAGCCGCTCCTGCTGAACAAGAAGGACAGCAAGAGCAAGGCGACGATCGAGAACGCGCGCAAGGCCACCGACGAGGCCGCCGCCGGTTTCACCGAGGCGACGAAGAGCATGCCGCACACGCCCGGTCTCGAGCGTCGGCTGAAGCTGTTCCGCAAGGCCGAGCCCGAGATCCAGGTCCTGCGCAAGACCGCCTACACCTCCAAGCTCACCGGCGTGCAGACGGAGGAGGCGTACGTCGAGGTCGCCCACCCCCTGATGGAGTTCGCCAACGAGCTCGGTCTGGGCACCGGCAACATCACCTCCTACGGCCGTACCGTCTACGCCATGTCGCTGACCAAGGCGGCGCTGTCGCTGGAGCGGTCCATCGGCACGCATCTGCTGGTCAAGCCGGGTCCGGACGCGCCGAACCTCTCCACCCAGCGGGTCTCCCTGGCCTCGTACGCCTACCTTGAGCGCATCGCGATCGAGGAGTACCAGGGCGGTGGCACGGCGCAGGACTCGCAGGTGCTGGCCGACGCGCAGAAGAAGGTCCAGGCGGACGCCAGGGCCGAGGCCGCGCAGGCCAAGCAGGACGACCCGAACTACGTGCCGCCGCCGAGCAACCCGAACAGCATGGTCTCGGCGCTGGCCACCATGAAGGACACCAGCCCGGCCACCCGGGACGCGCTCGCCGCGAACGGGGTCAGCGCCCAGAACTGGTACGCGGTCAACACGCTCAAGTACAAGGCGTACCGCACGATCGAGTCGGACATGGCCGACAAGGCCGTGAACGAGGCGTCCGGCATCGCCGACGACGCCCGTACCTCCGCGATCATCACCGGCACCATCGTGGTCATCGCCCTGCTGCTCGCCTTCCTCCTGGCGGGCGCGGTCGCCCGGCAGATGAGCCGCTCGATGCGCCAGCTGCGCAACGCGGCCTTCGGCATCGCCGAGCAGCGCCTGCCGATGCTGGTCGACCAGCTCTCGCGCACCGACCCCGGCCGGGTCGACACCCGGGTCGCGCCGATCCCGATCCACACCAAGGACGAGATCGGCGAGGTCGCCCGCGCCTTCGACCAGGTGCACCGCGAGGCGATCCGGCTCGCCTCCGAGCAGGCCCTGCTGCGGGGCAACATCAACGCGATCTTCACCAACCTGTCGCAGCGCAACCAGTCGCTGATCGAGGGCCAGTTGACCCTGATCACCGACCTGGAGAACAACGAGGCCGACCCGGACCAGCTGGAGAACCTCTTCAAGCTGGACCACCTGGCCACCCGTATGCGCCGCAACGGCGAGAACCTCCTGGTCCTCGCGGGCGAGGAGCCCGGCCGCCGCTGGGACCAGCCGGTCCCGCTGGTCGACGTGCTGCGCGCCGCCTCCTCCGAGGTGGAGCAGTACGAGCGCATCGAGCTGTCCGGTGTCCCGGACGCCGAGATCCACGGCCGCGCCGTCACCGACCTCGTGCACCTGCTGGCCGAGCTGCTGGAGAACGCCACCACGTTCTCCTCGCCGCAGACCAAGGTCAAGGTCACCGCGACCCGGCTGCCCGACGGCCGGGTCATGGTCGAGATCCACGACAAGGGCATCGGCCTGACCGCCGAGGACTTCGCGGACATCAACCACAAGCTGGCCAACCCGCCGACCGTGGACGCGGCGATCTCCCAGCGCATGGGCCTGTTCGTGGTCGGCCGGCTGTCCGACCGGCACGGCATCCGGGTCCAGCTGCGCCCCTCGGGCGAGCAGGCCGGCACCACCTCGCTGGTCATGCTGCCGGACGCGATCACGCACGGCGGTGGCGGCGACACCTCGCTGGAGCGCGAGGAGTTCACGGTCTCGCAGATCATCCCGGAGCAGCAGTTCCAGGCGCAGCGCCCGGAGGTGGCGCAGCCGCTGCGCACGGCCGCCGAACTCGGCTTCGACGACAGCCAGTACACCGAGGTCCCCGACGACATCCGCGACCTGGACCCGGTCGGCCGCTCGCTGCTCCGCGAGGGGCGCCGCGCCGCTCTGGAGGCGCAGACCCACGGCCAGCCGCAGCCGGCCGAGCCGCGCCAGGACACCGGCGAGACCTACGCCGAACCGCTGTTCGAGCAGCAGAGCACCGGATATCCCGAGCAGCCGCAGCAGCCGTACGAGGAGACTCCGTACCAGGAGGCCGGGTACCAGGAGCAGGCGTACCAGGAGGCCGGGTACCAGGAGCCGTACACGGAGACGCCGTCCGCGTCCTACGAGCGGTCGTACGACGGGCAGTACTACCCCCAGAACGGTGAACTGCCGGGCTCGGAGGGCTACTCGGCGAACGGCGGCTACCCGCAGAACGGCTATGCGGAGCCCGCCTACCAGGGCGACTGGCAGCAGCAGGGCGCCTACCAGAACGGCTACCCGGCCCATTACGCTCCGGAAACGGAATCCGCGCCGGCCGACGCGAGTGAGCAGAACCGCGTAGGCTTCGACAGTCCCCAGGCGGTCGCTCCCGCCGCGCACGAGCTGACCGACGCCGGACTGCCCCGCCGGGGATCCGTCCCGAACGGCTTCGACGGCGCGGCCCCCGCGCAGCAGGAGACGACGGCTGCCGCACCGGGCAACACCGGTGACGGCGAACGGCGTTCGGCGAACGACGGCGACGGAGACGACGACTGGCGTTCGGCGAACGACGAGCGCTGGCAGCAGGCTTCCCAGCTGCGCAAGCCCAAGGCAGGCGGGGTCACCGCCTCCGGGCTGCCGCGGCGGGTGCCCAAGGCCAACCTGGTCGAGGGCAGCGCCGAAACCACCCCCCAGGGAGGCCCCCAGGTCTCCCGCGCCCCGGAGGACGTCCGGGGCAGGCTGAGCAACCTGCGCCGGGGCGTCCAGCGCGGACGCAGCGCAGGCAGTGAAACGAACGGCCAGACCACTGGGAATCATCACAGTGGTTCTGACAGCACCTACAACCAGGAGCGTTAGTGTGAGCCCGATGAGCCAGGCGGCACAGAACCTGAACTGGTTGATCACCAACTTCGTGGACAACACCCCGGGGGTGTCCCACACGGTGGTGGTCTCCGCCGACGGACTCCTTCTGGCGATGTCCGAAGGCTTCCCCCGTGACCGCGCCGACCAGCTCGCCGCCGTCGCCTCCGGTCTGACCTCGCTGACCGCCGGTGCCTCGCGCATCTTCGAGGGCGGCAGCGTCAACCAGACGGTTGTGGAGATGGAGCGGGGATTCCTCTTCCTCATGTCCATCTCGGACGGATCGTCCCTCGCGGTCCTGGCCCACCCGGAAGCGGACATCGGCCTCATCGGGTACGAGATGGCCCTGCTGGTGGACCGCGCGGGCACGGTCCTCACCCCGGATCTCCGCGCGGAGCTCCAGGGCAGCCTTCTCAACTAGTAATCGGACGGTGCGTATTCGCGTCCCGGGGCCTTAAGGTTTCGGGACGCGGCTCCACACGGATGGGTGCCCGACGCAGTCGGAGGAGGAGAAAGTGGCAACACCCCCAGGAGGTTCGCCCTCGGGCAATTGGTCGTACGGCCCTGCCCAGGGCCACGGCGACGGCTCGGCGAACCCTTACGACTTCCCCTCCGCACCGCACCACCGGCAGCCCTACGCCCCGCAGGGCCCCGGCCCCTCGCCGTACGACCGGCCCCAGGGTCCCGGCCCTTCGCCGTACGACCAGCCGCCTGCCCCGCGCATCCAGCCGGTCCAGCCGCAGCGCCGTCCCGAGCCGGCGCCCGCGGCCGCGGCGAACAACCCCTTGGTGCGTCCGTACGCCATGACCGGCGGCCGGACCCGCCCGCGCTACCAGCTCGCCATCGAGGCGCTGGTGCACACCACCGCTGCTCCGCACCAGATGCAGGGCCAACTGCCCGAGCATCAGCGGATCTGCAATCTCTGCCGGGAGATCAAGTCGGTGGCCGAGGTCTCGGCCCTGCTGACGATCCCCCTCGGCGTGGCCAGGATCCTCGTCGCCGACTTGGCGGAGGCGGGCCTGGTCGCCATCCATCAGCCCGGCGGCGACGAGAACGCCGGTGGCCAGCCAGACGTGACACTGCTCGAAAGGGTGCTCAGTGGACTTCGCAAGCTCTAGCGGAGGGCCGGTTTCTCAGAGTCGCTCCACCACCTCCGCGAAGATCGTGGTGGCGGGCGGCTTCGGCGTGGGCAAGACCACGTTCGTCGGCGCCGTCTCGGAGATCAACCCGCTGCGCACAGAGGCCGTGATGACGTCCGCTTCGGCCGGCATCGACGACCTCACCCACACCGGAGACAAGACCACCACCACGGTGGCCATGGACTTCGGCCGCATCACCCTGGACCAGGACCTCATCCTGTACCTGTTCGGTACGCCGGGTCAGGACCGCTTCTGGTTCATGTGGGACGACCTCGTCCGCGGCGCGATCGGCGCCGTCGTCCTCGTCGACACCCGCAGGCTCGCCGACTGCTTCCCGGCCGTCGACTACTTCGAGAACAGCGGCCTGCCCTTCGTCATCGCCCTCAACGGCTTCGACGGCAACCAGCCGTACAACCCGGACGAGGTGCGCGAGGCACTCCAGATCGGGCCCGACACCCCGATCATCACCACCGACGCCCGGCACCGCGCCGACGCGAAGTCGACGCTCATCACGCTCGTGGAGCACGCGCTGATGGCGCGCCTGCGATAGCGACCGCTGATCTGTACGTCGTGAGGGGCGGCGACCCGACCGGTTGCCGCCCCTCACGCACGCGCCGGGTGCCTGTGGGAGTCGATCGAGAAAGCCGGCCTATGAGTACGACGTTCACCATGCCCACCTCGCCCGAGACCCTGGAACTCCTCGACTCGATCGCGGACGAGATGGTTTCGGAGTTCGGCATCACGCGTGCCGAGGCCGTCGCCCGCGTCAATGCGCACTGGCACGGCCAGGACCTGTCCGACGAGGACTGTCTCGTCCCGCATGAGGAGGAGCGGTTCTGGGCGTTCGTGATCTATTACGGCAGGAACGTGCCGGACTGGAGTCCGGAGGCGGATCGCAGTGGCTGGGTTCCCACGGAGCCGCCGGCCGCCGGTTCGGAGTACTGGACCGTGCCGGGCTGAGACGCGACGAGAGCCGCCGACCTCAACGGGGTCGGCGGCTCTCGGTGTTCACGGGCCCGACGGAGTCAGTGCCAGCTGTGCGGGGCGCGGAAGCCCGGTTCGCGCTCCAGGCGGCGCCAGCCTGCCTTGGGGTGCGGGCGGTGGTGGGTCGGCTCGGCGGGGCGGGCGGCGGCGCGGGCGAGCAGGACGGCCGTGATGGCGGCGACCTCCTCGGGGTCGGCGTGGCCCTTCTCGACGCGGATGTCGGCAGTGCTCATGGGTGTCAGTCTCCGTAAGAGAGATGTCCGCTCGGTTACTGCGGGGGGTTGCCGTGCTTGCGGGAGGGGAGGTCGGCGTGCTTGGTCTGGAGCATCGCCAGCGACTTCACCAGCACCTCGCGGGTCTCGGCCGGGTCGATGACGTCGTCGACCAGGCCGCGCTCGGCGGCGTAATAGGGGTGCATCAGCTCGGACTTGTACTCCTTGACCATGCGGGCCCGCATGGCCTCGGGGTCCTCGGCCTCGGCGATCTGGCGGCGGAAGATGACGTTGGCCGCGCCCTCCGCACCCATCACGGCGATCTCGTTGGTGGGCCAGGCGTAGGTGAGGTCGGCGCCGATCGACTGGGAGTCCATGACGATGTAGGCACCTCCGTACGCCTTGCGCAGGATCAGCGAGATGCGCGGCACGGTGGCGTTGCAGTAGGCGTAGAGGAGCTTCGCGCCGTGCCGGATGATTCCGCCGTGCTCCTGGTCGACGCCGGGGAGGAACCCGGGGACGTCCAGGAAGGTCACGATCGGAACATTGAAAGCGTCACACATCTGGACAAAGCGCGCAGCTTTTTCACTCGCCTCGATGTCCAGGACGCCCGCGAGGACCTGCGGCTGGTTGGCGACGATGCCGACCACCTGGCCGTCGATGCGGGCGAGGGCGCAGATGATGTTGCGCGCCCAGCGCTCGTGGACCTCCAGGTACTCGCCGTCGTCGACGATCTCCTCGATGACCTTGGTCATGTCGTACGGCCGGTTGCCGTCGGCCGGGACCAGGTCGAGCAGGACGTCGGAGCGGCGGTCGGCCGGGTCGGAGCACTCCGTGCGCGGCGGGTTCTCGCGGTTGTTCTGCGGCAGCAGCGACAGCAGGTAGCGCACCTCGGCGATGCACGTCTCCTCGTCGTCGTACGCGAAGTGGCAGACGCCCGACGTCTCGGCGTGCACGTCCGCGCCGCCCAGGCCGTTCTGGGTGATCTCCTCGCCGGTGACCGCCTTGACCACGTCCGGACCGGTGATGAACATCTGGGACGTCTCACGGACCATGAAGACGAAGTCCGTCAGGGCGGGGCTGTACGCCGCGCCGCCCGCGCACGGGCCGAGCATCACGCTGATCTGCGGGATGACGCCCGAGGCCTTCGTGTTGCGCTGGAAGATGCCGCCGTACCCGGCGAGCGCGCTGACGCCCTCCTGGATGCGGGCGCCCGCGCCGTCGTTCAGGGAGACCAGGGGCGCGCCGGCCGCGATGGCCATGTCCATGATCTTGTGGATCTTGGTGGCGTGGGCCTCGCCCAGCGCGCCGCCGAAGATGCGGAAGTCATGGGCGTAGACGAAGACCGTACGGCCCTCGACCGTGCCCCAGCCGGTGATGACACCGTCGGTGTACGGCTTCTTGGCCTCCAGACCGAAGCCGCTCGCGCGGTGCCGGCGCAGCTGCTCGACCTCCTGGAAGGAACCCGGATCCAGGAGCAGCTCGATCCGCTCCCGCGCCGTCAGCTTGCCCTTGGCGTGCTGCGCCTTGGTCGCCTTCTCGCTGGGGCCGGCCACGGCCTGCGCACGGATGTCGTGCAGTTCGGCGACCCGTCCGCGCGCGTCCGTCGGCTCGCCCGTCGGCTCACCCGTCGTCTCTTCCAAAACGGTCATGTAGCGACCTTACGAAGGACACCAAGGAAAGCGAGCCGTCGACTCCGTACAGTCTCACGCCCGTTTTCCTGGTGCGAGTGAACAGAACCCGGGCGAAGTGCAGCCGTTCCGACTGCTCAGAGGCGGCTTGCGTTGTGGGAACACCACAAGGGCGACACCGGGGAACCGTCCCGCATTCGTGGGAACGGGCATGCCATCCCTGGAGTGACACGACCCCTCGGACGGCCCTGGACCGGGGTCCTGCCCCGCACGGTATGCGCATCTTTCGGCGAACGCGCATAGTGACTTTGAGTCATTGACACGCCACGCTGCGGATGATGTTGAAAACCGAACGGAATAGGTCTACCGTCTGAGTCGTTGGGTTCGTTGAACGTTAAACAGAATGGCTCCAGGAGGACGTCATGGGCATCTTCGGCCGCAAGGACAGCACGACCACCACCCCCGCGGGGATCGCCGGTCCCGATCTGGCCGCGCTGACCGGCGACTACACGATCGACCCCGCGCACACCACGATCGAGTTCGTGGCCCGCCACGCGATGGTCACCAATGTGCGCGGCGGCTTCCAGGACTTCAGCGGCAGCCTCCACCTGGACGGTCAGGATCCGGCCAAGTCCACGGCCACCCTCGACATCACGATGGCGAGCATCGACACCGGCAACGCCGACCGCGACGGCCACCTGAAATCGGCCGACTTCTTCAAGATCGACGAGTTCCCGACCATGACCTTCCGCTCCACCAGGGCGGAGTCGCTGGGCGGCGAGGACTACCGCATCACCGGCGATCTCTCGCTGCTCGGTGTCACCAGGCCGATCACCATCGACCTGGAGTTCAACGGCGTCGCCAAGGACCCGTTCGGCAACGAGCGCGCCGGCTTCGAGGGCAAGGCCGAGCTGCTGCGCTCCGAGTGGGGCCTGACCTGGAACGCCGCGTTGGAGACGGGCGGTGTGCTGATCTCCGACAAGATCAAGCTCAACTTCGACGTCTCGGCGATCAAGAACGCGTGAGACGGGGCCAGAAGGTGTAGTCGAGCGGGCGCGATCACAGGGCCCCGGCGAGGACGTCGGACAGCGCCGTCACCGCCGGTGCCCGGCGGGCACGCAGGCCGCCGCGCCGGTCGCGAGGGGGTGCCCCCGCGTGGGCGCGGGGGCACCGGCGGACTCCCTTGCGTGGTCGCGCGGCGGAGCCTCGGGAAACCGGGGGCTCGGAGCCGGTCGGCCCAGCGGTCCCGCGTGAGGGGCGGGGAGGCCGGGGGTGGACTGGTCGTGCACGGGCCGTCGGGGTCGCGGTGGCTTCATAAGCGTTGCGTATCAGTCTCTGGCGTGCTGTCCGAGAACAGAGCCTGTCAGTCGGGTCTTTGATAAGCGGCTGCGTACGATATCGCGCATGGATGATCATCTCTCCGACGCCGCTGCCCTCCGTCGTGCCGTCGCCCGGATCAACCGGCGGCTGCGGCAGGAGCGCGGGGAGGGCGGCCTGAGTCCCAATCAGCTCGCGGTGCTGGGACATCTGCACGCGCACGGCCCGGCCACGCCGGGGCGGATCGCGGCGCGGGAGCGGCAGCGGCCGCAGTCGCTGACGCGGGTGTTCGCGGAGCTGGAGGCGGAGGGGCTGATCGCCCGGCAGTCGGACGCGGACGACCGTCGGCAGTCCGTGCTGACCCTCACCGAACCGGGACGCCGGGCGCTGGAGCGGGACATGGCCGAGCGGGACATCTGGCTCGCCGCGGCCCTGAGCACGCTCGGCGAGACGGAGCGGGGCGTGCTGACGCTGGCCGCGGCGCTGCTGGAGCGGGTGGGGTCGATGGAGATACCGGGCACGGAGGTCTGACCACCCACGCGTGCGCGAAAGCCCCCGCACGGGTACGGCTCAGTCCCCGAACCCGCCCCCGAAGCCGCCCCCGTCCGACCCGCCGAAACCCCCGCCGTCGCCGAACCCGCCGCCGAAGTCACCGGGGTCGAAGTCGGTGCCGGAGACATCGCCGCCCTGGAAGCCGGTACCGCCGAAGTCGCCGTACCCGGCGCCGTAGTCGGCCGCGTACGAGGGCGTGGACATCATGCCGCCGAGCACGGTGCCGAAGAGCAGGCCGGGGAGGATGCCGCCGCCGAAGTAGCCGCCGGCCCAGGGGCCGTAGGCGGGGCCCGCGTCCCAGTAGGGGCGGCGGCCGTACTCGCTGTCGACCTCGCGGATCACCGGATCGCGGCCGTCGGCGAGGCGGGTGGCGTCGGCGGCGCAGACCGGGACCTCGCGCGGGGCGCCGCCGGGCGGGGTCCAGGCGGCGTCGGCGACCGAGGGGCCGTGGCGGGGGTCGAAGAAGCAGGGCGGGCGGCGCTCGGGCAGCGGGCGTCTTCCGCTCGCTCGGGCAGCGGGCGGCCCGCACGGCGCGCGGCCAGCCGGGCGAGCGAGAAGCGGCCGTCCTCCAGCGCCTCGGTGACCGGCCGGACGTCCTGCGGCCTGCCCGCCTCGGCCATCCGCCGCTTCGCGCTCTCGTAGGCGTCCAGGGCGTGCTCGTAGTCCCCGCGCATCGCGTCGTCCGCGCCGGGTTCGGCCGGGTGGAAGTCGAGGCGGTCGAGTTCCTCGCCGAACGCGGTGATGTCCTCGTCCACCACCACCCGCAGCCGCTCCAGGGCGGCCCGCTGCTCCCGCTCGCGCCGTCGTCGGCCCCGCCGTACCAGCGTGTACGCGCCCGCGGCGCCCGCCACCAGCACCGCGGCGACCGCGATCAGGCCCGCGCCGGAACCGGCCCCGCTGCCCGCGGCGTGCCAGCTGCGGGGCGCGCGCCCGCCCATGTTGGCCAGCGCGCGATCGGTGAAGTCGGTGAGCTGCGCCTTGGTGCTCTCGCCGTGGACGCTGGTCACCAGGTTCTGCCGGGCGGTCGGCGACATCACGGAGGCGTCGGCGCGGGCGTCGAAGCGGTCGCCGAGCCGGATGCCGTACAGACCGGTGATGCCGGTGGCGGCGCGCAGGTCGGGGAAGAGGTTCGCGGTGGGGTAGCCGGCCGGGAGGACGGCGATGAACAGCGGCTTGTTCGCGTCCTTGATCCGTTTCGCCAGCGCGTCGGCGTCCGCGCGGGACAGCTGGCCGGAGGCGGCCGGGTCGACGTAGACCGGGCCGGAGCGCAGGGCGCGGGCGATGGTGGAGATGCCGGTGTCCGCGCTCGCCCCGGGGGCGAGTCCGGTCGCCAGGACCAGGGCGAGCACGGCGAGCAGCAGGGCGGGGAGGCTTCGGGTCCGCGCGACGGCCTTCATGTCTCGACGCTACCCGAAGCCTCCCTTAAGGGGTGATTCAGGGCGGACCGGTCAGGCCGCCCGGTACGCCTGCGCCAGCTTCGCCAGCGCCTGCCCGTAGTGGCCGGTCAGCAGCAGATGGTCCGCGTCCGCGAAGGGCTTCGCCACGGCCGCCGTCATCCGCTGCCCCACCTTCTGCTGGACCAGCAGCCGGGCCTGGTCGACGAGGTTCCGGCCGGTCGTCCGGTCCCCGCGCCGCTCCGCCGTCGCCGCCCGCGCGGCCAGCGACGTCCATGTGCCCGCGCCGCCGTGCGGAACGGTGGTGCGGGTGGTCAGGCCCCACCCGTAGGGGAACTGGGGGTCGTACGAGGCGTCGCCCACGTTGATCGGCAGCTGGGACTCGGACTTCGGCCAGGTGACCGGGAGCTGTCCGGTGAAGGGGCGGGCGCCGTAGAGGACGTCGGCGACGCCCTCGCCCTCGGTGCCGGGCAGCCAGGAGGCCACCAGGGAGTCGATCTCGCCGAGCCGGTCGCCGATCAGCTGGGGCCGCCCGGAGACGATCAGCACCACGCACTTCATCGCCCCGCACACCTTGTCCACCGCAGCCTGGTCGGCCGCCGACAGGGACAGCGAGTGGCCGTTGCCGACATCGCCGACGCCCTCGGCGTAGGGGGTCTCGCCGACGACGACCACGCCGACGTCGTACCCGGCGGTCGGGGCGGAGGCGTCCTTGGAGTAGGTGACGTCGCCGCCCGCCTGCCGCATGCCCTGGAGGATGGTGGTGCCGGGGACCGTGCCGCCCGAGGCGCCCTGCCAGGTGAGGGTCCAGCCGCCGGTCTGGTTGCCGATGTCGTCGGCGTTGGACCCGGCGACGTACACCTTCTCGCTCTTCTTCAGCGGCAGCAGCCCGCCGTTGTTCTTCAGCAGCACCTGCGACTCGGCGGCCGCCCGGCGGGCGACCGCGCGGTGGGCCGGGGAGCCGATGGCGGCGGCGCCGCTGGTGTCGGCGTACGGGTGCTCGAACAGGCCCAGTTCGAACTTCTGGGTGAGGATGCGGGAGACGGCGTCGTCGATCCGCGCCTCGGAGACCCGGCCCGCCTTCACCTCGTCCATGAGCGTGGAGCTGAAGTCCTTGTAGGTGTACGGCACCATCATCATGTCGACGCCCGCGTTCACGGCCGTGCGGACCTGGTTCGGGTAGTCGCCGGGGAGCTGGTCGATGGCGTTCCAGTCGCTGATGACGAACCCGTCGAAGCCCAGCCTGCCCTTCAGTTCACCGTTGATCATGTCGCCGCGGGCGTGCATCTTGACCGCGCCCTTGCCGTCGCCAGTGATGTCGAGGGAGGAGTACGAGGGCATCACGGTGCCGATCCCCCGCCGCACCGCGGACTTGTACGGCGCGAGGTGGATGTCCTCCAGCTGCTGCCGGGTGACGGTGGTGACGCCCTGGTCGATGGTGTAGCTGCCGGTGGTGGAGGAGCCGTAGGCGGTGCCGCCGTCCCCGACGAAGTGCTTGGCGGTGGCGAGGACCTTGTCGTCACGGCTCAAGTCGGCGCCGTCCGCCCGGCCTTGGAGGCCCTGGATCATGGTCTCCATGGACTCCACGAGCGCGGGGTCCTCGCCGAAGGACTCGTAGGAGCGGCCCCAGCGTTCGTCGCGGCTGACGCAGAGGCAGGGTGCGAAGTCCCAGGGGACGCCGGTCGCGCGCACCTCGGCGGCGGTCACCGCGCCGGTCCGTTCGGCGAGTTGGGGGTCCCTGGTGGCGCCGATGCCGATGTTGTGCGGCATGACGGTCGCGCCGTAGAGGTTGTTGTGGCCGTGCACCGCGTCCACGCCGTAGATCAGCGGGATCTGGAACCGCGTTGCCTGGGCCTGGAGTTGGAAGCCGTCGATCATCCGCGCCCAGCCCTCGGCGGTGTTGGGCGTGGGCGTGGAGCCGCCGCCGGACAGCAGTGAGCCGAGGTCGTACGAGGCGATGTCGCCCGGAGTGGTCAGGCCCGCGCGTTCGGCCTGGGTCATCTGCCCGGCCTTCTCCGCGAGCGACATCCGGGACAGCAGATCGGCGACCCGCTTCTTCACCGGCAACTTGGCGTTCAGATACGGCAGTCCATGGGCGTCGATGACGACCTGCGGGGTATCGGCGGGGGCCTTGGCGCCGTCGACGGTGAGCTTGAGGGGGATGGTCTCGGCGGACTCGGCGGCCTTGTCCTTGCGGGTGGGCACCTCGATGGTGCGCGCGGTGCCGGACGGCGTGCCCGCCGGGAAGGTGAGGGTGCCGGAGACCGGGGTGTAGTCCTGGCCCGCGGTGGCGGTGCCGCCGCCGGTGGCGTAGGTGACGGTCACCGGGTCGTCCACCGGCTTCGCTCCCGTGGTGGCGAGGGTGACCCGCACCTTGGCGGTACCGCCCTCGGTCACCGGGTAGACGGAGGCGTCGGTGGCGACGGAGGCGCCCAGCGCCTGGTCGGCCTTGCCGTACAACTCCACGTCGTCCATGGCGAATTCGCCCTTGAGGCCGACGGGCAGGGTGACGGCGTAGCCCCACATCCGGGTGAGCCCGAGGACGTGGTCGATGCCGCCGACCGGCTGGTAGTCGGTGCGGTAGGTGAAGTCGCCGAACGGGATCTGGATCTGCTTCCAGCCGTTGAAGTCGTCGGTGAAGGACGTCGTCCACAGCTCGGACGCCTCGCCGTTCGCGCCGCCGTCCTTGATCTCGAAGGCGATCTTCTTGCCGTTGTCGTGCCCCTCCCACCAGAAGCGGATGCCCTGGTGGGCCGACCAGTCGTGGGCCGGCTGGTCGGCGGCGAAGTCATGGGTGAAGCCGCCGTAGCCGCTGATGTCGTAGCTGCCGGTGAGCACCTTGGCGCCCTCGGGGGCGTCGGCGCGGTCGGCGAGGCTCAGCGTGGGCGGGTCGTCGCTGTCGCCGCCCCAGGTGAAGATGCCGTCGGCGGGCTGGGACGCGAAGGGCACCTCGCCCTCGAAGCGGTCGACGGGCACCTGCGGCGGATCGTCGGCGGCGTGCGCCGCGGCGGACAGGGGCAGCAGGGCGGCGAGCAGTGCCCCGGGGACGAGCAGGGCGGTTCTTGGCCTTGGCATGGACCTTCCCTCGGCTCTCATGGTTCACTCATGGCTTAGCTCACGGCGTGAGTTAACTGACGCCTCCCCAACTCGTCAAGACCGGGCGTCAGTCGCAGTGCCCCGCTCGTCATCGCTCTGTCGACCCGAGAGAAAGGGCGACGCACCATGAGGAGATCCCCCCGCGCACTCCGGCTGCTGCTGGCCGGGCTGCTCTCCGCCGCCGGGTTCACCGCGGCCGCATCCCCCGCGCACGCCACCGGTGAACAGATCACCGCGTGGCTCACCACCACCGACGACTCCGGCGGCCGCCATGTCGTACGCGGCCTCGAGGCGCAGGCGCCGTTCGCCTTCCAGTCCGGGACGGGCGGTGGCGGCACCAGCATCACCGTGGACGAGAACACCCGGTACCAGACCTTCACCGGCGCCGGCGCCTCGTTCACCGACACCGCTGCCTGGCTGCTCAACAGCAGCGGCGCCCTGTCCCAGGCGACCCGGGACGCGACGATGCGCAAGCTGTTCTCGCCGACCGACGGCATCGGGCTGTCCTTCCTGCGCAACCCGATGGGCGCCTCGGACCTCGCCCGCTACGGCTACACGTACGACGACATGCCGTCCGGACAGAGCGACCCGGACCTGAACCAGTTCTCCCTCGCGCACGACCTCGCGGACGTCGCGCCGCTCACCAGGCAGGCGCTCCAGCTGAACCCCCAGCTGACCGTGATGGCCTCGCCGTGGACGGCCCCGGCCTGGATGAAGGACAGCGGCTCGCTCAACGGGGGCTGGCTGAAGGCGGAGGACTACGGCGCGTACGCCGCGTACTTCGTCAAGTACCTCCAGGCGTACCGGGATCAGGGGATCGACGTCTCGTACGTGACCCCGCAGAACGAGCCGACCTGCTGCTCCGGCTACCCGTCGATGAGCTGGAACGCGAGCGGCCTCGCCTACTTCCTCAAGAACGACCTGCTGCCGCGGCTCCAGGCGGCGGGCCTGAGCACCAAGGTCCTGGCGCACGACTGGAACTGGGACAGCTACGACTCCTACGCCGCGCAGTCCGTGGACGATCCGGCGATCCGCGACCACCCCAACTTCGGCGGCATCGCCTGGCACGGCTACGGCGGCGATGTCTCCGAGCAGTCGACGATCCACGCCAAGTACCCCGCGCTGGACGCCTTCGGCACCGAGCACTCCGGGGGCACCTGGATCGCCGACCAGCAGCACGAGGACATGTCGAACATCATCGACTACACCCGCAACTGGGCGAAGTCGGTGACCAAGTGGTCGCTGGCCGTGGACCAGAACATGGGCCCGCACAACGGGGGTTGCGGCACCTGCACCGGCCTGGTCACCGTGCACGACGGGGACAGCGGGAGCGGCAGCGTGGACTACACCGTCGAGTACTACGACATGGGCCAGCTGACCAAGTTCGTACGGCCCGGCGCCCAGCGGATCGCCTCCACCGCGTCCACCACCGTGCCCAACGTGGCCTGGCGCAACCCGGACGGCAGCAAGGCGCTGATCGCCTACAACGGCTCCGCCTCCGCCCAGTCCGTCACCATCAACTGGGGCTCGCAGCACGCCACTTACTCGCTGCCCGGCAAGACGTCGGCGACCTTCACCTGGTCCGGCACCCAGTCCGGCACCGGCGCCGCGAGCGGTGCCCTCGTCGGCCTGGCCGGCAAGTGCCTGGACGTGGCCGGCGCGTCGAGCGCCAACGGTACGGCCGTACAGCTCTACGGCTGCAACGGCAGCGCCGCCCAGCAGTGGACCGTGCAGCCCGACGGCTCCGTGCGGGCGCTCGGCAAGTGCCTGGACGTCACCTCGGGCTCGACGGCCGACGGGGCGAAGGTGCAGCTCTACGACTGCAACGGGACCGGCGCCCAGCAGTGGTCGTACGACGCGAGCACCCATGACGTGGTGAACCTCGCCGCGAACAAGTGCCTGGACGTCACCGACAACTCCTCGGCCGACGGGGCACGCGCGCAGATCTGGTCCTGCACGGGCGCCGCCAACCAGAAATGGCAACTTCGGTGACGAGCGATCCAGGGTCGGCCGGGGCACGATGAGGGAGTCCGCCCCGGCGACCTGGAGTCCCTCATGACCACACCGCAGGATCTGTTCCTCGTCAGCGTGGACGTCCCCGGCGCGCGCGCCGTCGAGCAGGGCGATCTGTCGCTGGCCCTCGCGGGGGCCGAGCTGATCGATCTGCTCGGGGCGCGGGCGCTCACCCTGGACGGGGAGCGCATCGTGCCGGGGGCGGCGCTGAGCACGGGTGACCGGATGCTGGACGAGGCGGGCGCGGCGCTGGTGCGCGCGGAGCCGTACGAGAGCGTCGAGGACTGGCTGTGGCGCCGGGGCCGCGGGCTCGCCGGGGCCTACCAGGACGAGCTGGACCGCGCCGGTCAGCTCACCGGGAAACCCCGGCGCCTGCTGCCCCGGCTCGGCGGCGACGCCCCCCGGCCCGACACCCCGGCCCGCCGCCGCGCGGCCGACCGCTGGTGGTCCAACGAACCGGTCCTGACCGCCCTCGCCGTCCCCCTGGGCATCGGCGAGGACCGCACGGACGGCAACGAGAACGCCGACGACGCGGTCCTCACCGTCCTGGCCACCGTCGGCGACGCGATCACCGAACTGACCGCGGTCCGCGAACGCCGCCGCATCGAGAACGCCGCTTTCGACAACATCTGGCGGGCACCTTGAGGGTGGGACCGGCCGGAAACGCCTGAGACTGGGGCCACCCGGAGGGCCGTGGCGGCAGGGGCCGGGGAGGAATCCCCGACCCCGCCGGGCGGACGGTCCGGGACCCGCCGAGGCCAGACACCCCGCCCTCCTCAGACACGCCACCCGAAACCCAGCCAGGACAGGCGGCCCGAACTCCGCCGGGGAGGCGGAACCCGGGCCCTGCCAGGGAATCCGGAGGCGGACCCCGTCAGGGAACCAGGAGCCGGGCCCGGCTGGGCGGCGCAACCCGGGCCCCGTCAGGGAATCCGGAGCCAGACCCTGGCGGGAGCCGAAAGCGGGACCCCGGACCCCGGCAGAAAGCCAGGAGCCAGACCCTGGCGGGGAGCCGAGAGCCGGACACCAGACCCTGGCGGGAGCCGAAAGCCGGACCCCGGACCCCGGCAGAAAGCCAGGAGCCGGGCCCCGCCGGGAAGCCGAGAGCCGAGAGCCGGGAACCGGGCCCCGGCAGGGAAGGCGGTACCGGGTTCTTCGAGCTAGGCGGGCCGGGACCCCTCAAGGTGGGGCGCCCCCGTCCTCGTGCCCCCCTGCGGAGCGTTCCCGTGCCCCCCGTGGAGCGTTACGCCGGTTCCACGCCCGCGCGCAGCAGGCCGTACGTGTACGCGTCCTCCAGGGCCTGCCAGGACGCGGCGATGACGTTGTCCGCGACGCCCACCGTGGACCACTCGCCGGTGGTGTCGGAGGTGGAGATGAGGACGCGGGTGGTGCTGGAGGTGCCGTGGCGGCCTTCCAGGATGCGGACGCGGTAGTCGACCAGTTCGAGGGCGGCGAGCTGGGGGTAGATCTTCTCCAGGGCGACCCGCAGGGCCCGGTCGAGGGCGTTGACCGGGCCGTTCCCCTCGGCGGTGGCCACGATGCGCTCGCTCTTGGCCCACAGCTTGACCGTGGCCTCGTTGGCGTGGCTGCCGTCGGGGCGGTCCTCGGCGATCGCCCGCCAGGACTCGACGTCGAAGTACTTCAGCGCCTTGCCCTCGACCTCACCGCGCAGCAGCAGCTCGAAGGAGGCGTCGGCGGCCTCGTACGTGTAGCCCTTGAGCTCGCGTTCCTTGACCCGGGCCACCACCCGCCCGATCAGCTCGCGGTCGCCGCCGAGGTCGACGCCGAGTTCCTTGCCCTTGAGCTCGACGGAGGCACGGCCCGCCATGTCGGAGACCAGCATCCGCATGGTGTTGCCGACCTGCGCGGGATCGATGTGCTGGTACAGGTCCGGGTCGACCTTGATCGCGGAGGCGTGCAGCCCGGCCTTGTGCGCGAACGCGGAGACGCCCACGTACGGCTGATGGGTGGAGGGCGTGAGGTTGACGACCTCGGCGATGGCGTGCGAGATCCGGGTCATCTCGCGCAGCCGGCCCTCCGGCAGCACCTGCTTGCCGTACTTCAGCTCCAGCGCGGCGACCACCGGGAACAGGTTCGCGTTGCCGACCCGCTCGCCGTAGCCGTTGGCCGTGCACTGCACATGCGTGGCGCCGCCGTCGACCGCGGCCAGCGTGTTGGCGACCGCGCAGCCGGTGTCGTCCTGGGCGTGGATGCCGAGCCGGGCGCCGGTGTCGGCGAGCACGGTGGCGACGACGACGTGCACCTGGGCGGGCAGCATGCCGCCGTTCGTGTCACACAGCACCACCACATCGGCGCCGGCCTCGGACGCGGCGCGTACGACGGCCTTGGCGTACTCGGGGTTCGCGCGGTAGCCGTCGAAGAAGTGCTCGCAGTCCACGAACACCCGGCGGCCCTGCTCGCACAGGTAGGAGACGGTGTCGCGGACCATCTCCAGGTTCTCGTCCAGCGTGGTGCGCAGCGCCATCTCCACATGCCGGTCGTGCGCCTTGGCCACCAGCGTGATCACCGGGGCGCCGGACTCCAGCAGCGCCCTGACCTGCGGGTCGTCGGCCGCCTTGGCACCGGCGCGGCGGGTGGCGCCGAAGGCGACCAGCCGGGCGGTGCGAAATTCGATCTCGTTCTTGGCGCGGGCGAAGAACTCGGTGTCGCGGGGGTTGGCGCCGGGCCAGCCGCCCTCGATGAAGCCGACGCCGAAGTCGTCCAGGTGCCGGGCGATGGCGAGCTTGTCCGCGACGGTGAGGTTGATGCCCTCGCGCTGCGCGCCGTCGCGCAGCGTGGTGTCGAAGACGTGGAACGAGTCGTCGAGCTCGCTGGTTGCCGTCTCGGTCATGGTCTCAAGGCTCCTGTTGTGGATCTTCGGTCTTACCGGAATGACCGGCTCCACCGTCCCCCCAATACTCCCCCGCGCTCGCTTCACGGCTGAAGGTGGGCCGTAAAACGAAAAAACCCCTCGCGGATGCGAGAGGTCTGCGCGCGGGTCGAGGACGAACGGTGGCCACCCGCACCTGGTCGTACGAGATGGTCACTGCGGACCGGCGCGCCTGCTGCCAATAATCGTGGCGAACGTAAGCACGGGGGAAGTCTGGCACAGCACCGCCCCCGGCTCACCGTCCGTCTCAGGATGCGGTCGTCACACTGGACTCCCCCACTCCACTGGCCCCCCGCGTCCCGGCCAGATCCAGGTCCTTCGTCTCCCGCATGGTGACGTACACGATGAGCGATACGGCCGCGCATCCCGCCACATACCAGAAGAATCCGGACTCGATCCCGGCCTTCTTGAACCACAGCGCGATGTATTCGGCGGTGCCGCCGAAGAGGGCGTTGGCGAGGGCGTACGGGAGGGCGACGCCCAAGGAGCGGACACTTGTGGGGAACAGCTCGGCCTTCACACAGGCGTTGATCGAGGTGTAGCCGGTGACGATCACCAGGGCGAGCAGGGAGAGGCCGAGCGCGGGCCAGTAGCCGCCGGTGTGCCCCAGCAGGGTCATGATCGGCACGGTCAGGACGGTGGAGCCGACCGCGAAGGTGATCAGCAGCGGCCGCCGCCCGATCCGGTCGGAAAGGGCCCCGGCGAGCGGTTGCAGCCCGGCGAAGACGATCAGCGCGGTGAAGGAGACGAGGGTCGCGGTGTCCTTGGACAGGCCCGCCGAGTTGGAGAGGTACTTGGTCAGATAGGTGGTGTACGTGTAGTACGCGACCGTGCCGCCCATGGTCAGCGCGATGACGAGGAACGCCTCGCGCCGGTATTGCCACAGGGCGCGCAGGGTGCCGCGCTCCTCCGCGGCCGTGGCGTCCTCGTCGTAGACCTCGCTCTCCGGCATGTTGCGGCGCAGATAGAAGACGACGGCCGCGCCGAGGGCGCCGACGACGAAGGGGATGCGCCAGCCGTAGCTGTGCAGGGCGGAGTCGGACAGGGTGCGCTGGAGGATGATCTGGAGGCCGAGGCCGATGATCTGGCCGACGGTCATGGACACGTACTGGAAGCTGGAGGCGAAGCCGCGCCTCCCCGGGTCGGTGGCCTCGGTGAGATAGGTGGCGCCGGCCGCGTACTCGCCGCCCACCGACAGCCCCTGGAGCAGCCGGGCGACGAGCAGCACGAGGGCGCCGCCGTACCCGGCGACCGCGTACGTGGGCGCGACGGCGATCAGCACCGCCGAGGCTGACATCAGCGTGACGGTCAGCGTCAGCGCCGCCTTGCGGCCCCGGCGGTCGCCGACCCGCCCCAGCAGCCAGCCGCCCACGGGCCGCATGAAGAACCCGACGGCGAAGATCCCGGCGGTGTTCATCAGCTGCGCGGTGGGGTTCCCGCTCGGGAAGAACGCCCCGGCGAAATAAGTGGCGAAACTGGCGTACACGAACCAGTCGAACCACTCGACCATGTTCCCCGCCGACCCGACCCAGATCTTCTTCCAGTGCTGGATTCCCATGGGCCGTTACCTGCCCGGCGGTTGAGCGAACGATGCCCCCGACGACGCGCCCCGAAGGGGCGCGGGGAACTGCGCGATCAGCCGCCCACGGCCCGCACCCGCCGACCCGCACCCGCCGAACGGCCGACCCTCCTACGACGACCGGGCGATCAGCCCGTCCTCGATGAACTCCCCCACATGCGCGAGCACTTGCTCCCGGTGCACCCCCCGCAACCCGATGGCGACATGAATCGAGAACCCGTCGAGCAGCGCACGCGTCCTCGTCGCGAAGCGGTCCGCGTTCACCTCTCTGAACTCCCCGCGCGAGACGCCCTCCGCGATCAGGGCGACGAGGTCCCGGTGCCACGCCCCCTCGATCGCGGCCTGGCGGGCGCGCGCGTCGTCGTCGGCGTTCTGGGAGCGGTTCCAGACCTCCAGCCACAGGGTCCAGTGCGGATCGCGGTGGCCGTCGGGGACGTACAGGTCGACGTACGCCGCGAGCCGTTCCCGGGCCGAGCCCTGCCCCGCGAGCAGCCGGCCGCGCGCCGCCCCGAGCCGGCCCTCGCTCCACTCCAGGGTCTGGAGCAGCAGTTCGTCCTTGGAGCGGAAGTAGTAGAGGAGGTGCCCGCTGCTCATCCCGACCTCGCGGCCGAGCGCCGCCATGGTGAGCTTCTCCAGGCCGCGTTCGGCGATCATGCCCATGGCCGCGGCGAGCAGCTCCTCGCGGGGCGGGGCGGGGGTGCGCCGACGGGGCGCGGGAGCTTCGCTCATGGGGACACCAGGCGTACGGCGGCGGGCAGGAAGTGGGTCTCGTAGGGGCCGTAGCACTCGGCGAACAGCGTCGCCACCGGCGCCCGGCAGCCCGGGCACAGGAAGTTGGGTCCCTGCTGACCGGTGGGTCCGCAGCACCCGGAGTCCTGGCAGTCGTCGTCGCCCAGGAGGTGGCCGCGGGTGTCCTCGGGGTGGACGACCAGGGTGTCCCGGGGGCCGGCCGACATCAGGAAGCCCGGCCCTTCGGGGTCGGCGACGGCCACGCCGGGCACGGCGGACCCCACCCAGTCGGGGTCCGGGTGCGGCACGAACGGCGCCCCCGACGGCTCGGGGTCCACCGCGCAGGTCCCGCGCGGCACGGTGGCGGGCGCCTGCCGGGGTCCGTCGGCGTTCTTGCGCCCGCTGTTCAGGGGGCGCTCGGGCAACTCGGCCAGCAGGCGCACCGGCTCACAGAGCCGGTGGCCGCAGACCGCACAGACCAGGACGTTCACCCGTATGTTCTACCCGACCCGAGGCGCCGACGGCTGCCGGACGGGGGTTTCCCCCACCCCCGCGGGCGGCCGCCCCCGCGTCCAGACCGCCCGGACGGCCGCCGCGCCCTCGATCTCTGTCCGATCCGTCTGTGTGGTCATGTCCTCAAGCCTCCGGCCTGAAGCGGACTTGAGGTCAAGAGCGGCGGGACCTGGGCTGCTGCTGGGTGATGCAGTGGACGCCGCCCCCGGCCGCGAAGATCTGGCGGGCGTCGACCAGGGTGACGGTGCGCTCGGGAAAGAGGCGGCGGAAAATGGCGGCGGCCGTCTCGTCGCGGGGATCGTCGAAGGCGCACAGGACGACGCCGTCGTTGCAGAGGTAGTGGTTGATGTAGGAGTAGTCGGCCCAGTGGCCGTCGGCCTCCAGCACGGTCGGCGCGGGGACCTCCACGACCTCCAGCGGGCGGCCCTGGGCGTCGGTCGAGGACCTGAGGAGGCCGATGACCTCCTTGCTGACCTCGTGGTCGGGGTGGGCGGGGTCCGGCTGGTGGTGGGCGAGGACGACACCGGGGCGGGCGAAGGCGGCGACGATGTCGACATGGCCGAGGGTGCCGAAGCCGTACGGCGGATAGTCGGCGGTCAGGCCGCGCGGCAGCCAGATGGCCTTGCTGGTGCCGAGGTGGGCGTGGATCTCCGCCTCGACCTGCTCCTTCGTCCAGTGCGGGTTGCGCTCGGGGCCGAGCTGCACGGTCTCGGTGAGCAGCACCGTGCCCTCGCCGTCGACATGGATGCCGCCGCCCTCGTTGACCAGCGTCGAGGCGTACGTCCTCGCGCCCGCGAGGTCGGCGACCTGCCCGCCGATCTTCGCGTCGTGCTCCCAGCGGGCCCAGTCCTGGGCGCCCCAGCCGTTGAACGTCCAGTCCACGGCGGCCAGTTCGCCCTGGTCGTCGGTCAGGAAGGTGGGGCCGATGTCGCGCATCCAGGCGTCGTCCAGCTCGCGCTCCACCAGGTCGATGTCCGGCCCGAGCAGCCGCCGCGCCCCGGCCGCCGCGCCGGGGCCGCAGACCACGGTCACCGGTTCGAAGCGGCGGACGGCGCGGGCGACCGAGGCCCAGGCACGGCGGGAGGCGGCGAGGTCCTCGGCGTCCTCGAAGGTGGGGTTGGGGCCCGGCCACGCCATCCAGGTGCGCTCGTGCGGGGTCCACTCGGCGGGCATGCGGAAGCCGTCGGCGGCAGGGGTGCTCATCTGGGGGTCCGTTTCGGGGTTCACAGGAGGTGTGCCGGGTTCACCGGAGGTCTTCGAAGGTCACAGGAAGTAGAGGCGGTTGAGGGAGACCGAGTCGGCCGGTTCCGAGCGCAGCGGGTCGCCGTCGAGGGTGACCAGGCCGGTGCGCTGATCGACGTCGACCGCTCCGGTACGGGCGTTCAGCCGCAGGTCGGCCGGGCCGATGCCCCGGGTGCCGCGGACGGCGACCCGGCGGCGGCGGGTCGGCATGGTGTCGTTGCCCTGGTCGACGGCGGCCCGCGCGACGAACGCGACGGAGAGGTCGGCGGCCGTCGCGCCGTACGCCCCGAACTGCGGCCCGAGGACGAGGGGTTCGCAGGTGTCGGTGGCCGCGTTGGGGTCGCCGACGACGCCGTACGCGGGGAAGCCGGACTTGAGGACCAGCTGCGGCTTGGCGCCGAAGTACTCGGGGCGCCAGAGCACCAGGTCGGCGAGCTTGCCGACCTCGATGGAGCCGACCTCGTGCGAAAGGCCGTGTGCGATCGCGGGGTTGATGGTCAGCTTGGCCATGTAGCGCAGCACGCGGGCGTTGTCGTCACCCTCCCCGTCGCCCTCCAGCGGGCCCAGTTCGGCCTTCATCTTGCCGGCCATGGCGAAGGTGCGCCGTACCGTCTCGCCCGCGCGGCCCATGCCCTGGGCGTCGGAGGAGGTGATGCCGATCGCGCCCAGGTCGTGCAGCACGTCCTCGGCGCCCATGGTGCCCGCCCGGATGCGGTCGCGGGCCATGGCCGCGTCGCCGGGCAGCTCGGGCTTGAGGTCATGGACGGAGACGATCATGCCGTAGTGCTCGGCGACCGCGTCCCGGCCGAAGGGCAGGGTGGGGTTGGTGGAGGAGCCGATGACGTTCGGCACCCCGGCCATCTTCAGCACGTTGGGGACGTGTCCGCCGCCGCAGCCCTCGATGTGGAAGGCGTGGATGGTGCGGCCCTCCAGCACCCTGAGGGTGTCCTCGACCGAGAGGCACTCGTTCAACCCGTCGCTGTGCAGGGCGACTTGCACGTCGTGTTCCTCGGCGACCCGCAGCGCGGTGTCCAGGGCGCGGGTGTGGGCGCCCATGTCCTCGTGCACCTTGAAGCCGCTCGCGCCGCCCTCGGCCAGCGCCTCGATCAGCGGGGCCTCGTGCGAGGACGAACCCCGGCCCAGGAAGCCGATGTTGACCGGCCAGGCGTCGAAGGCGTTGAAGGCGTGGCGCAGCGCCCAGGGGGAGTTGACGCCGACGCCCCACACCGGGCCGAACTCCTGCCCGATGACGGTGGTCACGCCGGAGGCGAGGGACGCCTCCATGATGCGCGGTGACAGCAGATGGACATGGGTGTCGACGGCGCCCGCGGTGGCGATCAGGCCCTCGCCGGAGACGATCGAGGTGCCGGTGCCGACCACGACGTCCACGCCGTCGAGGGTGTCCGGGTTGCCCGCGCGGCCGATCGCGCTGATACGGCCCTCGCGGATGCCGATGGACACCTTGCGGATGCCCTGCACCGCGTCGATCACCACGACGTTGCTGATCACCACGTCGCAGGTCTCGCGCACGGCGGCGGCCTTGAGGTGCAGTCCGTCGCGGGCCGTCTTGCCGAACCCGGCGAGGAACTCGTCGCCGTAGCGCTGGGCGTCGGACTCCACGCGGATGGTCAGGCCCGAGTCGCCGAGGCGGACCCGGTCGCCCGCGCGGGGGCCGTGAGTCGCGGCGTAGGCGCCCGGGTCGACATGGATCGCCCGGCTGACCTCGCGCCCCTTGGAACGGCTCATCGATCCTGCCCCTTCTCCTCGTCGCTCAGGTGACCGTCGTCGCCGCCGGCCCCCAGATATCCGCAGGCCGCGGCTCTGCGCAGGGCCTCCGCCCGTGCGCCCGGCGCGTCCAGCGGCCCGTCGACCAGCCCGGCGAAGCCGATGGCGATCCGCTCGCCGCCGATCGGCACCAGGCCGATCTCCTCGCTCTCGCCCGGCCCGAAGCGCACCGAGGATCCGGCGGGTACGGCGAGCCGCATGCCGTAGGCGGCCGCGCGGTCGAAGTCGAGGCGCGGGTTGGCCTCGAAGAAGTGGAAGTGGGAGGTGACGGAGACCGGCACGGTCGCGGTGTTGGTGACGGTGAGCCGGAGCACCGGTTCGGGGTCGGTGTGCGCGGGGCCGGGCAGCAGCGCGCCGGGGGCGTCCGTGCCCAGGCCGCCGCCGATGGGATCGGAGACCACCGCGAGCCGGGAGCCGTCGTCGAAGACGGCCTCGACCATCACCTCGGTCACCACGTCGGCGACCCCGGGCAGCACGTCCTCGGGCCCGAGCACCCCGCGCGCCGCCTCGATGGCCTCGGCGAGCCGCCGGCCGTCCCGGGCGGCCTCGCAGACGGTGTCCGCGATCAGCGCGGTCGCCTCCGGCACGTTCAGCCGCAGGCCGCGGGCGCGGCGGGCGCGGGCCAGCTCGGCGGCGCCGAAGAGCAGCAGCCGGTCACGTTCCGTCGGGGTCAGTCGCACGGCGCGGGGCCTCCTTCTCGTCAACCCTTGAGAGCGCTCATCCTTCTTTAGAGCAACACTCTAAACCTTTAGAGCAGCACTCTAAACGGAGAGTGCGAGGAAGAGAAGGGGCTCAGGAGGGGCGGGCACGTGAGGGATCGAACACCGCTCCAAAAACGCGCAGGGCCGCCGCGATCCCCGGAAGGGAATCCGCAGCGGCCCTGCGCGAGGGTGCCCGGCGGTCAGCCGATCTTGTGCATCCAGCCGTGCTGGTCCGCGACCATGCCCCGCTGGACGCCCAGCAGGGCCTCGCGCAGGCGCATGGTGACCTCGCCGGGGGTGCCGTCGCCGTGGGTCCACTCGTCGGACTTGGTCTTCACATGGCCGATCGGGGTGACCACCGCGGCGGTGCCGCAGGCGAAGACCTCGGTCAGCGCGCCGGAGGCGGCGTCCGCGCGCCACTGCTCCAGGGTGATCACACTCTCCTCGGCCTGGTAGCCGAGGTCGCGGGCGACCTGGAGGAGGGAGTCGCGGGTGATGCCCTCCAGGATGGAGCCGGTCAGGGTGGGCGTGATGATCTTGTCGCCGTAGACGAAGGCGACGTTCATGCTGCCGCTCTCCTCCACCTTGGTGCGGGTGACCGCGTCGAGGTAGACGACCTGGTCGCAGCCGTGGGCCGCGGCCTCGGCCTGCGGGAGCAGGGAGGCGGCGTAGTTGCCGCCGGTCTTGGCGTCACCGGTGCCGCCGGGGACGGCGCGCACATGGTCCTCGGCGACCCAGATGGTGACCGGCTTGACGCCACCGGAGAAGTAGGCGCCCGACGGCGAGGCGATGAGCAGGAACATGTATTCGTTGGCCGGGTGCACGCCGAGCGCGGCCTCGGTGGCGATCATGAAGGGGCGCAGATAGAGGGCCGCCTCGCCACCGTGCGGCGGGACCCAGTCGGCGTCCTGGACGAGCAGCGCGTCCAGGGCGGCGATGAACAGGTCCTCGGGCAGCTCGGCCATGGCCATGCGGCGGGCGGAGGTGCGGAAACGGCGGGCGTTGGCCTCGGGACGGAACAGCGCGATCGAGCCGTCGGGCTGGCGGTAGGCCTTCAGCCCCTCGAAGATCTCCTGGCCGTAGTGCAGCACCTGGGTGGAGGGGTCGAGGGAGATCGGGCCGTACGGCACGAGCTGGGCGTCGTGCCAGCCGCGGCCCTCGGTCCACCGGATCGTCACCATGTGGTCGGTGAAGTGGCGGCCGAACCCGGGATTGGCCAGGATCGCCTCGCGCTCGGCGGCGGCGAGGGGACTGGCGGAGGGCTTGAGCTCGATCGTGGGCGTCGTCATGAGTGATTGTCCTTCACCGGTTGTTGTGACGGGCCGCGCTCACCCCTGACACCGGCTGGCGACCGGTGCCCGGACGTCCGAGCTTTCCCTCATACCGCGGCTCCGCGTTCGATTATCGCTCGCGGGCCCCGGCCGATGGAATCGGGTGGGCTACGGCCCGGGGGTCGTGGTGGCGGCCCGGGGCGATGGTTTCACCCGGCGGAGACATGCGGAAGCCGCCGGGCGGTCGGGCGACCCGGCGGCTTCTTGCGATTCGAGCGCCGGGTCAGCCGGCTACT
This sequence comes from Streptomyces sp. LaBMicrA B280, assembly GCF_049222185.1. Classification (NCBI taxonomy): domain Bacteria; kingdom Bacillati; phylum Actinomycetota; class Actinomycetes; order Kitasatosporales; family Streptomycetaceae; genus Streptomyces; species Streptomyces sp. LaBMicrA B280. The sequence goes on from NZ_JBMJCT010000003.1 coordinate 29,933, forward strand.
CGGGAGGCGAGCGCGTCGCCGATCTCGGAGGTGCTCCGGGCGGGCCGGTCCGCGCGCTCGGTGAGGTCGGCGGCGACCGCCGCGTCGATGCGGTCGGCCTCGGCGTCGTAGCCGAGGTGGCGCAGCAGCAGGGCGACGGAGAGGACCGTGGCCGTCGGGTCGGCCTTGCCCTGGCCCGCGATGTCCGGGGCCGAGCCGTGCACCGGCTCGAACATGGACGGGAACTCGCGGCCCGGGTTGATGTTGCCGGAGGCGGCCACGCCGATGCCGCCGGAGACGGCCGCGGCGAGGTCGGTGATGATGTCGCCGAAGAGGTTGTCGGTGACGATCACGTCGAAGCGCTCGGGCTGGGTGACCAGGAAGATGGTGGCCGCGTCGACGTGCAGATAGTCGGTGGCGACCTCGGGGAACTCCTGGGCGACCCGATTGAAGATGTCGGTCCACAGATGGCCGGCGAAGGTCAGCACGTTGTTCTTGTGGACCAGCGTGAGCTTCTTGCGCGGGCGGGCCTGGGCGCGGGCGAAGGCGTCACGCACGACGCGCTCGACGCCGTAGGCCGTGTTGACGGACACCTCGGTGGCGACCTCGTGCGGGGTGCCCTTGCGGATGCTGCCGCCGTTGCCGGTGTACGGGCCTTCGGTGCCCTCGCGGACGACGACGAAGTCGATCTCCGGCTGTCCGGCGAGCGGGGTGGACACGCCCGGGAGCAGCTTGCTCGGCCGCAGGTTGACGTGGTGGTCGAAGGCGAAGCGGAGCTTGAGCAGGAAGCCGCGCTCCAGGACGCCGGAGGGCACCGACGGGTCGCCGATGGCGCCGAGCAGGATGGCGTCGTGCCGCTTCAGCTGCGCGAGGTCCGCGTCGGTGAGGGTCTCACCGGTGGCGTGGTAGCGCCTGGCGCCGAAGTCGTAGTCCTGGGTCTCCAGCTTCACATCCTGCGGAAGGACGGCGGAGAGGACCTTGAGACCCTCGGCCACCACCTCCTGGCCGATGCCGTCACCGGGGATCACTGCGAGATTGAGGCTGCGAGACATGCGGGCACCCTACTCTTCGTCCCAGGTGATGACACGGGCTGTCCATTATCCGGACGGCCCGTGTCACTGCGAGCGGCTCGGAAGGAGGTTCGGCGTTCGGCGTTCGGCGTCCGGCGTCCGGCGTCCGGCTCAGTGGCCGGTCTGGCCGCCGTTGTCCCGGCGGTCGAGGGCGCGCTGGAGGGCGGCGGCGGCGTTCTTGCGGTCGGACTCGCCGGTGCTGGGCACGTGGCGGACGCGGCGGCGGGCGGTCGTCTCGGCCATGGAAATCGACTCCTCGGCATGAAGGGAGCACGGAGATGAGGGGGGTGTGCGAGACGCCGGAGCAGGCAGGGAGCGCTGGCCGCAGGGGTTGCCTGCACGGGGCCCGGCTCACGACCGCCATTCGCTGGATGGAGCGAGACGTTCGGCTCCTTCCAAGCTAAGGGAGCGGCCCGTATCTGTCTGCATAGTTACTCGGACTTCCTACTATCTGAGACGGCGGGCCTCCTCGAACGCCTCTGAGCTGCGTCGACACGCGTCCGAGTGAGCGCAGGACACGGATCAGGGCGCGTACGGCGTCGGTGGTGGCCAGTTCCGGGGTGGTGACGTAGCCGACGCCGCGGTACGGGCGGTCCGGGCCGAGGTCGGCGATCTCCACCGAGGGCGGTGCCCCGGTGAGGGACAGCGCGGGCATGACGGCCATGCCGAGGCCGCTGCCCACCATGGACAGCACCGCCCCGTCGTCCTCGGCGCGGACGGTGGCGGGCGGCAGCCAGTCCTGGGCGGCCCACCAATCGCGGGTGCGGGAACCGCAGTTCTCGGCCCAGTCCACGAGCGGCAGGGCGCGCGGGTCCGGGTGGCCGGCCGGATGCACCAGGGCGTACGGCTCCTCCAGCAGCGGCCCGCCGACCAGCCCTGCCGGGGGCGCCCCGGTCAGCGTGGCGATCCCGAGGTCGGCCCGGCCGGCGGCGACCTCGGCCGCGGTGCCGGCGCCCAACTCCCGTACGACGGTGACCTCCACCTCGATCCCGGGGTGCTGGGCGGCGAGCCGCTCCAGGGCGGGCGGCAGCAGATACAGGGCCGCGCTGCGGAACGCGGCGACGCGCAGCGGTCCGGTGAGCCGCCCGCTCTCGCTCGCGCGCACCTCGGCGGCCAGCACCGCAAGCATCCGCAGCACCCGCCGGGCGTGGGCGGCGGCCCGCTCACCGGCCGGGGTGGGGCGGGCGCCGAACCGGCCGCGCTCGAACAGCACGGCGCCCAGCTTCCGTTCGATGCCGCGCACCGCGTGGGACACGGCGGACTGGGTGGTGCCGAGCCGGGTGCCCGCGGCGGAGAAGCCGCCCTCGTCGGCCACGGCGACCAGGATCCTCAGCTCCTGCGGGGCAAGGTCTGTCACTCGGGGGCTCCCACCTGCGTCCATGAGCCCGCTTCATGGATCAGCGGCTTCCATGAGCCCAACCCTCTGCTACCGCGCGGCATTCCTGCCTACCGTCCTCCTCATGACCGAGACCGCGCTCACCGTGCAGCAGACCGCCCGCCCCACCGGCTTCCCCACCGCCGCCCACTTCCGCTTCGCCGAGTCCCCGGTGCCCGAACCGGCCCCGGGCACCGCCCTGGTGGAGAACCTGCTGTGGTCGGTGGACCCCTACCACCGGGAGATGATGGACGGCGCCTTCGCGCTGAACGCCCCACTGGAGGGCCGCGCCCTGGGCCGGATCACCGCCTCACGCACCCCGGACCTGCCCGAGGGCGAGATCGTCTTCCACCGCCAGGGCTGGCGCACCCACGCCGTGGTCACCCCCGAGGAGGTACGACGGCTCCCCCACCACCCCGGCGTCCCGCTGACCGCGTACCTCAGCGTGCTGGGCGGCACGGGCCTGACGGCGTACGTCGCCCTGACCCGCGTGGCGCGGCTGCGCGCGGGCGAGGACGTGTTCGTCTCCGGCGCGGCGGGCGGTGTCGGCACGGCGGCGGGCCGCTTCGCCCGGCTCCTCGGCGCGGGCCGGCTGATCGGCAGCGCGGGCACGCCCGAGAAGGTCAGGTACCTCACGGAACACGTGGGTTACGACGCCGCCTTCGACTACCACGAGGGCCCCGCCGCCGCCCTGCTGACCACGGCGGCGCCCACCGGCGTCGACGTCTTCGTGGACAACGTGGGCGGCGAGCAACTCGGCGCGGCGATCGGCGCGTTGCGTCTTCGGGGCCGGGTGGCGCGGGTCGGCACGATCAGCCGGTACAACACCCCCGACGCCCCGCCCGTCGCCCTCGACCACACCGCCGTGGTGGAACGCAGGCTGCGCATCGAGGGCTTCCTGGTCTCCGATCACCACGACGCGCAGGAGGAGTTGTACGACTTCGCCGTACCGCATCTGCGCAGCGGCGCGCTGACGGCGGACGAGACGGTGATCGACGGCTTCGACCGGATCGTGGACGCGTTCCTGCTGATGCTGCGGGGCGGGAACACGGGGAAGATCCTGGTGCGCAAGGGGGATTGACGGGTGGCCCCGCGTGCCGTCGCCCCGCCGTGGCGCCGCGCCACATCGCCGTCGCGCCAGTGGCACGCCCGCCCGCCGACGCGCGCCGGGGAAATTGGAAACGGGCCGGGAAGCCTGCTCGGGGGTCAGGCTTCCCGGCCCGTCGTTCGGGCGGGCTGAGGATCAGCCCATGTGCGGGTACGTGTAGTCGGTCGGCGGGACCAGGGTCTCCTTGATGGCGCGGGTCAGCGTCCAGCGCATCAGGTTCTGGGGGGCACCGGCCTTGTCGTTGGTGCCGGAGGAGCGGCCGCCGCCGAAGGGCTGCTGGCCGACCACGGCGCCGGTCGACTTGTCGTTGATGTAGAAGTTGCCCGCCGCGTAGCGGAGCTTCTCCATCGTGTACGCGGCCGCCGCACGGTCGCCCGCGATGACCGAGCCGGTCAGGGCGTAGTCCGAGACCGACTCCATCTGGGTCAGCATCTCGTCGTACTTGTCGTCCTCGTAGACGTGCACCGCGAGCACCGGGCCGAAGTACTCGGTCGTGAAGACCTCGTTCTCCGGGTCGGAGCACTCGATGACGGTCGGGCGCACGAAGTAGCCGACCGAGTCGTCGTACGTGCCGCCCGCGACGATCGTGCAGGTCGCGTCCGCCTTGGCGCGGTCGATCGCGGCCTTGTTCTTGGCGAAGGAGCGGTCGTCGATGACGGCGCCCAGGAAGTTGGACAGGTCCGTCACATCACCCATGGTGAGGTAGTCGACCTCGGCCGCGAACTCCTCCTTGAAGCCGGCGTTCCAGATGGAGGCCGGGATGTACGCGCGGGAGGTGGCGCTGCACTTCTGGCCCTGGTACTCGAAGGCACCGCGGGTCAGGGCGGTCTTCAGGATCGCGCGGTCGGCGCTCGGGTGGGCGACCAGGAAGTCCTTGCCGCCGGTCTCGCCGACCAGACGGGGGTACGAGCGGTACTTCTCGATGTTGTTGCCGACCGTCTTCCACAGGTACTGGAAGGTCTTGGTCGAACCGGTGAAGTGGATGCCCGCGAGGTCACGGTGCTCCAGGGCGACCTTGGAGACCTCGATGCCGTCACCGGTGACGAGGTTGATGACGCCCTTGGGCAGACCGGCCTCCTCCAGCAGCCGCATGAGCAGCACGGCGGCGTGCGTCTGCGTCGGGGACGGCTTCCAGACCACCACGTTGCCCATCAGGGCCGGGGCGGTGGGCAGGTTCGCGGCGATCGCCGAGAAGTTGAACGGCGTGATCGCGTAGACGAAGCCCTCCAGCGGGCGGTGGTCCATGCGGTTCCACACGCCCGGGGAGTTCGCCGGGGGCTGCTCGGCGAGGATCTGGCGGGCGTAGTGCACATTGAAGCGCCAGAAGTCGACCAGCTCACAGGGGCTGTCGATCTCCGCCTGCTGGGCCGTCTTGGACTGGCCGAGCATGGTGGAGGCGGCGATCGTCTCGCGCCACGGGCCGGACAGCAGCTCGGCGGCGCGCAGGATGATCGCGGCGCGGTCGTCGAAGGCCATCGCGCGCCAGGCCGGGGCGGCGGCCAGGGCCGCGTCGATGGCGTCCTGGGCGTCCTGCTGGGTGGCGTGGCGGCCGGTGCCGAGCACGGCCTTGTGGTTGTGCGGCTGCACGACCTCGAACGGCTCGCCGCCGCCGAGGCGCTTCTCGCCACCGATGGTCATCGGCAGCTCGACCGGGTTCTCGGCCAGCTCCTTGAGCTTGGCCTCCAGCCGGGCGCGCTCGGGCGAGCCGGGGGCATAGCCGTGCACCGGCTCGTTGACGGGGGTGGGGACCTGGGTCACAGCGTCCATGAGATCCGAACTCCTTGTACGTGAGCGGGTGGTGGGCTCAGCCCTTGCTGACCATGCTGCGCAGGAAGAAGCGCAGGTTCGCCGGCTTCTCCGCCAGACGGCGCATGAAGTAGCCGTACCAGTCGGTGCCGTACGCCGTGTAGACGCGCATCCGGTGGCCCTCCGCGGCCAGCCGCAGGTGCTCGTCGCCGCGGATGCCGTACAGCATCTGGAACTCGTACTCGTCGAGCTTACGACCGGCCTTGTGAGCGAGCTCCTGCGCGATGGAGATCAGGCGCGGGTCGTGGGACCCGACCATCGGGTAGCCCTCGCCGTCCATCAGCGTCTTCAGGATGCGCACGTAGGCCTTGTCGATCTCGTGCTTCTGCTGGTAGGCGACCTCGGCGGGCTCCTTGTAGGCGCCCTTGACCAGGCGGACCCGGCTGCCGGCCTCGGCGAGCCGCTTGGCGTCGGCCTCGGTGCGGAACAGGTACGCCTGGATGACACAGCCGGTACCCGGATGGTCCTTCCGCAGCTCCTCGTGGATGGCGAACATCGAGTCGAGGGTGGTGTGGTCCTCGGCGTCCAGCGTCACGGTCGTACCGATCGCGGCGGCGGCCTCGACGACGGGGCGGACGTTGGCGAGCGCCAGCTCGTGGCCGCCCTCCAGCGCCTGGCCGAACATCGACAGCTTGACCGACATCTCGACCTTCTCGCCGAGCTCCAGCTCCTTGAGGTGGTCGATCAGCGCCAGGTAGGCGTCGCGGGCGATGGTCGCCTGCTCCGGAGTGGTGATGTCCTCGCCGACGACGTCCATCGTCAGCTCCAGGCCCTTGGCCGTGAGGTCCTTGATGATCGGGACGATGTCGGACACCGTCTCACCCGGGATGAAGCGGTCGACGACCTGCTTGGTCACGGGGGCCGCCGAGATCAGGCGACGCATCCGGTCGCTGCGCGACGCGGCGAGAATCACGGGACCCAGCACGGGGCACCTCCACAGACAAGCATCAAACGAGGCCATCACCCGACGATTCGGGTACGGCACGGAGAACCACCGTGAAACCTACGGATCGCTCTGATCGTCGGCCATCGACAGCTGTCACGCATCCGTGCCCGGGATCTCATACACCTGTATGAAGATGGCCGGAAAATGGGGGAGAATGCCCGGGTGGCGGCGGATTACAAGGGTGATTACCAGGAACTGGTGGACGAGATCTCGGAGCTGCTGGGCGCGCCCGCGACCCTGGAGAACCGTGACTTCGAGCTGCTCGCCTTCGGCGCGTACGACAGCGACGACGAGCTGGACGCCGCCGCACTGGACCCGGTGCGCACCCGCTCGATCCTGACCCGGCGCTCCACGGCGGGCGTGCGCACCTGGTTCGAGGGCTTCGGCATCACCCGCGCCACCGGCCCGGTCCGTATCCCGCCGAGCCCCGAGGCCGGGGTCTACCGGGGCCGGATCTGCCTGCCGGTGCGGCACCGGGGCGTCGTCGTCGGCTACGTCTGGCTCCTGGAGGGCGAGCCCGGGCCGACAGACGCCCAGCTCGGCGCCGCGATGCGGGTGGCCGGCCGGATCGGCGCGCTGCTGGCGGACGAGGCGGAGGCGGGGGCCGGGCTGAGCCGTGAGCTGCGGGCGGTGCTCACCGCCGAGGGCGGCTGGCAGCGGGACATGGCCGTGGCCGACCTGCGCACCGCGCTCGGCCCTCGCGCGGACGGCCCCCACACCCTGATCTGTGTGGCCCCCTGGCCCTCCCCCGACCCGGACGACGCCCCCTCCGCCCGTTCCGTCCCGCACGCGGCGGCCCTGTGCACGATCCCCTGGGGCGCGGCGGGCCAGAGCCTCGCGGTACTGGTCCGGCTCCGCTCCACGGCCGTGGCGGCACCGGCGCTCGCCGCGGCGGGCCGGGTGCTGGAGGAGGCGGAGGGGGCCTGGGGGGCGCTCGGGGTGCGGGGCGGTCCGGGGGCGGCTACGACGGAGGGCGCACCGGCACCGAGCGGTCCCGGCGCCGGTGCGCGGGGAGCCTCGGGCAAGACGCGGGGGGCGGTGCCGAGGGGGGCCGGGGCCGCGGTGGCGGCGGCGGAGATCGGAAGAACGCTCTTCCGATCTCCTGCGGTCCCGCCGCCGGGATCGGGGACCCCCGCGTCGGACTGGCCGAGCTGGGCGCGGTCTGGCAGGAGGCGCGCGCCGCGGCACAGGCGGCGCTGGCCGAACGGCACCTCGGGCCGGTCGCGCAGTGGCGGGGCATCGGCCCGTACCGCCTGCTGACCGCGCTCCCCCCGGAGTCCGCGCAGGACCCGGCCGCAGGACCCCTCCTCTCCCCCGCCCACCGCGAGCTGGCCCGGACCGCCGAGGTCTATCTCGACTGCGCCGGGCAGGCGGGCCGTACGGCGTCCGAGCTGGGCATCCACCGCCAGACCCTCTACTACCGCCTCAACCGCGTGGAACAGCTGACCGGCCTCGACCTGGACGACGGCGAGGACCGGCTGCTGCTGCACATGGCGTTGAAGAGGGCCCGGCTGTAGAAGCACGGCGAGGCCAGCCCGCCGGTCTGCCTGCCCGACGGACTCCGCGCACCTCGGCGAGTGCCCGGGACCCGGTGTCGTACCGCTGCGCCCGGATGGTGGCCGTGGCGGTGGTGTACGCGGTTGTCATCCCGAGCACATCGAGCGGCTGACCCCGGTCACCCCGGGCGTCGCCGCCGTGATCCAGCCCGGGGCGTGGCCCCGGTGTGTCCGGGGGTGTGCAACCCGGTCGGCTCCTTCTTCGGCTCGGCGAGCCGACTGCTCCGTGCTGCCTCGTCGGCCGCTCAGTTCGCGGCTACCGACCGGACCCGCATGAGAGCTGTCCATCGATTTCCCGCGCGCTCATGGGCTTCCCTTTTTTGGTCCAGTACTCGTCCTTCAGCCCGTGGTTCGCGGCCTTGCCGAGGTCTATCAGGTCTCCGACAGAGTCATCCTTGTTCGCATAGGTGACGGACACATCGATGAGAGAGGGAAGCGTCGATGGCCTGCGGGCCTTGGAGGACTTCCGGTAGCCAACGGACGACCAGAGCCGCAGCACCCCGTTGTCAGCGGGTCCACCCAGTGGACCCTCGCCCCACCAAAGCAGCTTCTCCTTCTTCGAATCGTCGCCCGGATCCCACACCTCGGCGCGGGCCAGCTTTTCGCCGGGACAGATGGGCACCTTGACTTCGACCTCGCGATCCGTGACCTGGAATCCCAGCACCAGGCTCTCGTCACCGGGGTGTTCAGGAACCCGGCCGCAGGAGGTGCCGAGCCCACTCAGGACGAGTGTCAGGGCAACACCGGCAGCTCTCTTCCGGACGTTCCTGCTGAATGAAATCAGCAACTGTATCCTCCAGCTCTCCATCCCGCCTGCCGCTCCCACCGATTGCGGCATGGATTTGCCCCAGCACGCAGATAGCGAATGCCGAAACCCAGGCCGTAGCGAAGCCACTGTTGCCTGTGCCTCTTCTCGTGGCTGATCCGGGCCCTTGTCGTGTAGTTGGGATTGCGGTCCGTGAAGTAGGTGGTACCCAGAGTTGTGCCCCCTCGGGCGTGCAGCCCCAGGCCGCCCTGGCAAACTCTCATGCCATACCGGTACCGGCACTTGTAGCCCATGTAGCGGCTGACACCCGCGAGGCCGTAGCCCAGCCCACGGGACCCCCAGCTGCGAACCTTCTTGTACCGCCAGATCTTCCACGTCCACCGTTTGCCGTCGAGATCGAACTGGTTGATGGGGTCGGCCGGATAGGAGTACGCGTTTGTGTTGCCGCCGTAGACGGGGTCAGTGGACAGGAAGCGTCCGGTGGTGGGGTTGTACAGGCGTACGCCCATGACGGTGAGGCCGGTGAGGGTTTCGCTGGAGCGTTCCTTGGCGCCGAGCCAGCCGTAGCGTGTGGCGGTCTGGCCGGTGCGGGGGTTGCCGTATTCGTCGCTGTCCAGGGTGGTGGGGGCCTTGGCGGTGTCCAGCGGGAGCTGGAGGGCCACGTCGCCGTGGATGGTGGTCAGTTGCAGGACGGTGTCGCCGGTCTTGCTGGTGGTGGCGGTGAGGTCGCCGGATGCTGATTCGACGTTGCGGGTGAGGGCGCCGGTGGTGGTGTCCTCGATGGTCCAGCGAGGGTTGTCGCTGTCGCCGTCGTAGTGGTTGAGCTTGGACGCGGTCTGGGTCCAGGCGCTGGCGCTGCCGGATTCCACCGTCCAGGAGCGGAAGCGCTGGGCGGCGTCGAGCTGCCAGGTCTGGCGCTGGCCGTTCGCGGTGAGCTGGTAGGCGAGGTCGTTGGCGTAGTAGCCGAAGGTGCCCTGTCCGGGGACGGCGGTGGTGCGGCCGAACACGTCATAGGTGTAGCCGGTGTCGGTGATGCGGTCGGCGCTGTCGTAGGTGTAGCTGGTGGTGGTGCCCGCGGCGGTGGGGCAGTCGGAGCCGGGGGTGCCTGCGGCGGTGGTCAGGGATTTACGGTTGGTGCGGTTGTCGAAGGTGTAGGTGCGGCGGGTGCAGGTTGTCTGGGCGGTGTCCTGGACCGTGGTGAGCCGTCCGGTGGAGTCGTAGCCGTAGTCCTGGCTGGAGAAGCCGGCGTGGCTGGTGACCTGGCCGTGGACGGACTCGGTGACGGTGTCGGAGTAGACGAGGGTGCCGTCGCTGTCGCGGGTGTAGGTGCGCTGGGCCGCGGCACCGGTGGTGTCCTCGGTCTGGGCGAGGGTGTAGCCGCCGGGCAGCTTCTCGGTGGCGACTGATCCATCCGCGTCGTAGGTGGCCCTGAAGGTGCCGGCCACCGAGTCGGTGGTGCTGGTGGCCAGACCGCGGGGTTCGGCGGTGGTGTCGTAGGTGTAGGTGACGGTCGAGGGGACGCTGTCGCTGACCTTGGCGGGCCGGCCGAGCAGGTCGTACTCGGTGGTGGTGGTGCCGTTGTCGGCGTCGGTGTAGGTGATCTGGCGGCCGAGCTTGTCGTAGGCCCGGGTGATGGTGCCGCCGGTGGTGGAGACGGTCTTGGCCGCCTTGCCGGTCGCCGGGTCGTACTGGGTGGTGGCGTCGGGCACGGCCTGGCCCACGCCGCCGGTGACGGTGACCTTGCCGGGGCGTCCTGCGCTGTCGTAGGCCGTGGTGGTGGTGCGAGTGGCGCCGCCCACGGTGTCCGTCACCGTGGCCGCGTTGCCCCACCAGTCGTATTCGGTGGTGGTAGTGGGCAGTTGGGTGGGATTGGAGCCGCCGCCGGTGATCGCGCCGGCGGCGCTGATGGAGCAGACCAGATCTGCCCACTCGGGCCGCCCTGCGCAGGTGCCGGTGCCGGTCGCGGACCAGTAGGTCGTCACCCGGGTGCCGGCATCGGTGCCGCCGGCGCCGGGCAGGTACTGCTTGGTGACGCGGCCCTGGGCGTCGTAGTCGGTGGTCTCGGTGATCGCCGCGCCGCCCGGGTCCTTGATGGTCTTGGTGGGCAGGCCCTTGGCCCAGTCGTAGACGGTCTGGGTGACACGGGCCTCGCCCTGCACACCGGGGTGTTCACGTACCTGGGCGCCGGTGGTGGTCTTGGTGATCTGGTCCTTGACCTTGGCGGTGCCGTCGGTGGGGCGTCCCTCGTCGTAGTCGTCGACCGTCCAGCTGCGGGCGGTGACCGGGGTGCCGGCCGGGACCGCGGTGGTGGTGCCTTCCTTGAGGTCGGCGGTCAGGTCGATCCGGCGCAGCGGGCCGTACTCCTCCAGCTTGCGGGTGCCGGTGTCGTTGTAGACCGAGCGGGTGTCCAGCAGGCCGGCACGGTCGGCGCTGGGGAGCTGGGCGATGCCGAGGTCAGCCTGCGTGGCTTTGTCGTCGGCACCGGCGCCCAGGGCGACGTCCCGGTTGGCGGCGGTCAGTTCCCGCACGGTGTTGCCGAAGCGGTCGTACTCGGTGGTGGAGATGTGGCCGCCGGGGGTGGCGGTGTTGACCTCGCGGCCCGAGACGCCCAGGTAGTGGATGTCGGCCCGCTCGTAGTCGCTCGCGGTGAGCGAGCCACCGGAGTTCGAGGCGGGAACGGCATCGGCGGGCAGTACGGCCGTGGCGTCGGTGGGGGTGTCCGTCTGCCCCCATGCCTTCACGTCCGGGGCGCCCATCTTGTACGGGGCGGCGGCGGCGGTCAGCGCCACGTCGTAGACGACGCTGGTGGTCGCGGTGCCCTGCTGCACATCCGGGGTGCCCTGCCGCAGCGCGGCACGCGATGCCTTCAGCAGCATGCCGTCACCGGCGGTGTCGGCGTTGCCCGCCTTGCCGTAACTGAAGGTCCAGGGCAGCTCACCGGGCGGGGTGAACTTGGTGACCCGGCCGTTGGAGTCGTATCCGTACTCCGTCTTCAGCGCCGGACTGATCTGGGGGTTCCATGCCTGACGCAGCCGGCCGGCCGTGTCGTAGGCGTAGGTCTCCACCGTCTTCGACGTGGCTGCGGCCGCACCGGGTGCGGTGGACCACAGGCGGATCTCCTTGACCTGGTTCGCGTAGTCACCGAAGGTGTCCGCGGTCGCCGTGGTCGACGACGCGTACACGAACTCCAGTGCCCGGCAGCCCTTGGTCGTCGGATCCGAGGTGCATGCCGAAGCGGATGCCGCCGAGGTCGGGGCGATGACCCGCTTGGGGCGGGCCAGCTTCTTGCCGTCCACGGTCACTGTTTCGGAGACCACGGTGGTGGTGCTGTTGCTCAGGCCGTCCAGCAGGGTGGAGGAGACCTGCCAGGTGGTGGCGTCGGCGGCCGGTTTGGTGAACTCGGTGACCGTGCCGTCGGTGTCGGTGAGGGTGAAGCTGCCGGTGACGTTGCCCTTGAGCGTCAGGTCCTCCGAACCGGGTTCCGGGATCCAGCCGTTCTTGGCCGCGTTGGCGGTGAAGTAGGTCTCCTCGCCTTCGGAATCGACCACGGCCACCGCGGTGTCGGAGGTCCTGCGCAGGCTGCTGTAGTCGGACTCGGTCGCCTCCGCGACCGTGCCGGACACCCACTCCTTACCGAAGATCGGCGCCTGCCCCTCCTGCTTGGTGCCCTTGTCGGGCTCACGGGAAGAAGCGGTACGAGTGGCGGTCAGCCCGAAGGAAGAAGCGTCGGTGGCCGACAGGCCGTAGTCACCGGTCAGCAGGTTCACACTGCCCGGCCCCACCTCGTCGGTGGCGGCGCCGTCCGCGTTGCGGTCGACCACCACGGTCAGCGGCTCGGTGCTGCCCGAGGCCCCACTCGAACCGGTGAAGTCGGCCTTGATCTGCACCGACCCATCCGGGTCGACCGTGTCCGTGGCGTTCCACGTGAGCTTGGTGTTCTTGCCGTTCGTCAGCGGCACCGGCCACGCGCTCACCGTCTGGCCGCCGCTGGTGACATCACCGGCGGGGATCTTCACCCAGTCGTCCGCCTCCGAACGACGCCATGAGAAGGAGACCTTGTCATACGTGCTCGCCGCCGCCTCGGCCACCAGCGGCAGCCGACGTGCGGTGCGCTCGCCCTCACTCGGCTCGATGAAACCACCCGGACCGGCATGGAAGGTGTACTCGACGGGCTCGGACTTGTTGTCCGCCTTGTCCACGGCCCGCACCTGAAGGGTCTGGGTGCCGTTCCTGGGCGGAGTGACGCTGATGTTCTTGCCCGCGCTGGAGCCGCCGGTGGAAACCTTCGTCCACGTCACGCCGTCCAGCGACCACTCCAGCCAGTTGTGGTCCGAGGCCGGAGGGGTGACCGTGAACGTACCGGCCTGGCCGGATCCCTTGACCCACTTGTCCGACGGATAGTCCGTGGACGTGATCTTCGCGGGGGCGGACGGAGCCTTGGTGTCGACGGTGAACGTCTTCCACGCCGACCAACCGGTGTTGTAGTGCGTCCCGTCGTAAGGGTTGGTGCGGAACTTGTAGGACTTGCCGTCGGTGAGCAGACCGGAGGGGACCGTCACTGAGGCGACCTGCCCCGAGGGCACGTACTTGGACACCAGATAGTTGCCGACCTGGGTGTCGGTGGCCGCGTCGCGGACCTCGAAGGTGCCGTCGACCTGGTCACCGTCGGCATCGACGAAGGTGTCGCGCAGCGTCGGCGTCGTGGTGTTGACCACGTACGAGCCGCTGTAGGAGAAGTACGGCGGACCGGCCTCCTGCTTGGTGCCCGTGCGCGGCCGGTAGTTGTAGTTCACCACCAGCTTCGGCGGATTGGACGCCGCGTTGGCCGAGTTGGCCCGCTTCCACTGCGCCGACACCGACTCGTCCGAGGCCCGCAGACCCATGTTGCCGCGAGTCGCCGTCGCCGAGGCCCACTCCTGCACCAGCGTCGACACGTCGGCGTTGATCCAGCCGTCCGGCTGCGACGAGCAGCCGGGGGAGCCGGTGGTCTCGGTCGAGGTGGCCTTCTGCGCCGTCCACGCCGGCTGCGCGGTCCAGCGAGAGGAAGTCGAGGCCGCACCGGTCGACCACACCTCCCACGGGTAGGCCTTGCAGTCGGTATTGCCCGAGTGGAAGTCCCACAGCGACAGCTTGGCGCTCTGAACCAGCGCGTCCTGGATCGGCGTGGTGTTCCACGAGATGAACGACCGCGCGGTACGCGCTGTCCCGTCGGCGTTCTTCGTCCCCGGGTTACCGAAGTCCAACTCGGTGTCAGTGGACCAGTCGACCGTCTCACCCTGCTGCACGTACGTATCGAAAACGTTCGACAACGACGAGGTCGACGGGTCGACAGTGACCGGGTACTGCGTCTTGGGAGAAGCGAGGAACTTGGCGTCCGGCGTGACCACCAGGTCTACGACACCGCCCTTGCGGTGCACCACTTCCAGGCCGACCTTCGCCCGGTGCGTGTGCTCACCGGACCGCTTGTCGACCGATGCGTCCCACATCACCGGAGCCGGCATCACGGCCCGCTTCTTACTCTTCTTGTCGGTGAAAAGGACGCTTCCGTCCGTCAGCTTCCGGACGTTCAGGCCCCTGGCCTTGACCGGCAACGTGTAGGAGTAACCGCCTGCGCCAGGGCGCTCGTTGATGCGGACGTACTGCTCAAAGCCCGTACGAGTGGCCTCGACAACCACATCGCCGCCCGGAACGGCGCCGCGGTACGTCGCGCGGTTGCCGTCCAGCTTCGGCTTGGGCAAGCCGCCCTTCCACTGCAGGGTGATCTGCTGATCCCCCTCGCCCAGGGTCACCAGATCTCGCGCAACGGCCGTTTTGCCCTGCGACAGCGCGGTCAGCCGCTTCCCGCCCGGCTTGGCGAACGCCAGCCCCCGAGGGTGCGCCTTCGGCTCGACCGACCCGTCCGGCTTGCTCACCAGGTCCAGGTCGACCGCACGCCAGTGACCGGCCCCGTCCCGGAAACGGACAGGCCCAGCCGACAGCTCCGTGGTCAGACTCCCATGGGGATTCACCCACGTGGTCGACGTCTCGGTCCGCTCTGACAGAGCCTCAACACGTTTGCCTGACAAACGTGCTGCAACGCGCGCCGACGATACGTCCGCCGCCGACGCGGCGTAGCGCTTCTTCTCCCCCGCCGAGTGGGCCTGGCCCGCAGATGCCGACGACGAGGAGACCACGCCCTCTGCTCCCTGGAGCACCGTAACCACCATCGTGGCGGCCAAGGGCACGGCTATCCGCTGCACCCATCTCCGCTGTGGATCGGGCCAGACGCGACCGCGTCTGGCCCCTGTCCTTTTCCCCATCACTGCCCTGAATTCCTAAGAGTCACCCACCTGTTGGGCGACCCCAGGAACTTACTGACCACCAGGTCCGGCAAATGATCATGGAGGGGACATAGACGGCCCCCAAAACCCCAGTCGAGTCTCAAAGGTTATACACAGGAACCTCACAGGATCTCCTCGAAGGGACGGTAGGCGGTCGGGTTCTGCTACCCCGGCGCGAGACGCCGCGTCGGCTGGAATGGCGGGAGACGGCGGAAGGCCGGACGCGCCGAGGAACTCCTCGGTGCGTCCGGCCTTCCGTGAAGCGGGTCAGACCAGGTTGACCGAGCGGGCCGAGGCGGCGCCGATCTCGGCGGAGACCTCGGCCAGCACGTTCGCCGTCACCGTGTCGTCCACCGTGAGGACGGCCAGGGCCTCGCCGCCCACCGTGGCACGGGCGACCTGCATACCGGCGATGTTCAGACCGGCCTCGCCGAGGATGCGGCCGACGGTGCCGACGACACCGGGGCGGTCCTCGTAGCGCAGGACCAGCATGTGGTCGGCGAGGGCGAGGTCGACGTCGTACTCCCCGACCGCGACGATCTTCTGGACGTTCTTGGGGCCGGCCAGGGTGCCGGAGACCGACACCTCCTCGCCGGTGCCGAGGGTGCCGCGCACGGTCACCACATTGCGGTGCTCGGTGGCCTCGGAGCTGGTGGTGAGGCGGACCTCGACGCCGCGCTCCTGGGCGAACAGCGGGGCGTTCACATACGACACCGTCTCGTCGACGACGTCCTCGAACACGCCCTTGAGCGCGGAGAGTTCGAGCACCTTCACATCGTGCTGGGTGATCTCGCCGTAGACCTCGACGTCCAGGCGCACGGCCACCTCACCGGCGAGCGCGGTGAAGATGCGGCCGAGGCGCTCGGCGAGCGGCAGGCCCGGCTTGACGTCCTCGGCGATGACACCGCCCTGGACGTTGACCGCGTCCGGGACCAGTTCACCGGCGAGGGCGAGGCGCACCGACCGGGCGACCGCGATGCCCGCCTTCTCCTGGGCCTCGTCCGTGGAGGCGCCCAGGTGGGGGGTGCACACGACCTCGTCCAGCTCGAACAGCGGGGAGTCGGTGCACGGCTCCTTGCTGTACACATCGAGGCCGGCCCCGGCGACGCGGCCCTCCTTCAGCGCCGCGTACAGCGCCGCCTCGTCCACGATGCCGCCGCGGGCCGCGTTGACGATGCGCACGCTCGGCTTGACCTTGCGCAGCGCCTCGTCACCGATGAGGCCGAGGGTCTCGGGGGTCTTCGGCAGGTGGACGGTGATGAAGTCGGAGACCTCGAGCAGCTCGTCCAGGGACAGCACCTTGACGCCCATCTGGGCGGCGCGCGCGGGCTGCACATACGGGTCGTAGGCGACGACCTTCATGCCGAAGGCGGACATGCGCTGCGCGACCAGGGCGCCGATGCGGCCGAGGCCGACGACGCCGAGGGTCTTCTCGGCCAGCTCGACGCCCGTGTACTTGCTGCGCTTCCACTCGCCGTTCTTCAGCGCGGCGTTCGCCTGCGGGATGTTGCGGGCGGTGGACAGCAGCAGACCGCAGGCCAGCTCGGCCGCGGTCACGATGTTGGAGGTCGGGGCGTTGACGACCATCACGCCGGCCTTGGTGGCGGCGGACACGTCCACGTTGTCCAGGCCGACGCCCGCGCGGGCGACGACCTTGAGCTTCTTGGCCGCGGCGACGGCCTCGGCGTCGACCTTGGTGGCGGAACGGATCAGGATCGCGTCGACGTCGGCGATGGCGGGCAGCAGCTCCGCCCGGTCGGCTCCGTTGCAGTGCCGGATCTCGAAGTCCGGGCCAAGGGCGTCGACGGTCGCGGGCGAAAGCTCTTCGGCGATGAGTACGACGGGTTTCGAGCTCACGTGGGTCCTCACAAGTCCAATGCGGACGGCCGTCCCGACGGCCGCTGGCGGAGGGGTGCTAGCCGCGTGGAAGACGCACGACGCTGTGGGCCTGACGCGTATGTTGTGCAGCAGTCTAGTGGCGCCGCGCTCTTCGTTTTGCGCCGCTGCGGAAGGATCACCCGGACGGGGAACTCCAATGTGGAGTGCTGTCGGAGATCGTGGCGAATGGGGGCCGGAGCAGCATGCCCCGGCCCCCTGACGCGAGGCTTACGCCTCCTCGTTCACCCAGCTCATCAGCCCACGCAGCTGCTTGCCGGTGGTCTCCAGCAGGTGCTCGGAGTCCTGCTTCTTGTACTCGTCGTACTTCTTCAGGCCGCCGTGGTACTCGTCCATCCAGTTCTTGGCGAACGTGCCGTCCTGGATCTCGGCGAGGACCTTCTTCATCTCCGCCTTGGTGGCGTCGGTGATGATGCGCGGGCCGGTGACGTAGTCGCCCCACTCGGCGGTCTCGGAGATGGACCAGCGCATCTTCTCCAGGCCGCCCTCGTACATGAGGTCCACGATCAGCTTCAGCTCGTGCAGGCACTCGAAGTAGGCGATCTCCGGCTGGTAACCGGCCTCGGTCAGGGTCTCGAAGCCCGCCTTGACCAGAGCGGCGGTGCCACCGCACAGCACGGCCTGCTCGCCGAAGAGGTCGGTCTCGGTCTCCTCGGTGAAGGTCGTCTTGATGACACCGGCGCGGGTGCCGCCGATGCCCTTGGCGTACGACAGGGCGAGCGCGAAGGCGTTGCCGGAGGCGTCCTGCTCGACGGCGGCGATGCAGGGCACGCCGCGGCCCTCCTCGTACTGGCGGCGGACCAGGTGGCCCGGGCCCTTGGGGGCGACCATGCAGACGTCCACGCCGGCCGGGGGCTTGATGAAGCCGAAGCGGATGTTGAAGCCATGGCCGAAGAACAGCGCGTCGCCGTCCTTCAGGTGGGCGGCGATGGACTCCTCGTAGACCTTGGCCTGGATCGGGTCCGGGACCAGGATCATGATGACGTCGGCCTCGGCCGCGGCCTCGGCCGGGGTCACCACGCGCAGGCCCTGCTCCTCGGCCTTGACCTTGGACGTGGAGCCCTCGTGCAGACCGACCCGGACGTCCACACCGGAGTCGCGCAGCGACAGGGCGTGCGCGTGACCCTGGCTGCCGTAACCGATGACCGCGACCTTGCGGTTCTGGATGATGGACAGGTCGGCGTCAGCGTCGTAGAACAGCTCGGCCACTTTGGGTTCTCTCCCTATGTGTGCAGGTGGTGCGTCCCACCGTATGACGGTGGGCGGCGAGGTGGTTTCGGGGTCTCGGCATACGGGCGAGCGGCGCGACCGGCCGCCCGCACGCGTCCGCAGCGGGTGTTACGCGGATCGGTCCAGGGCGCGCAGCGAGCGGTCCGTGATCGAACGGGCGCCGCGGCCGATGGCGATGGTGCCGGACTGGACCAGCTCCTTGATGCCGAACGGCTCCAGCATCTTGAGCATGGCGGACAGCTTCTCGCCGGACCCGGTGGCCTCGATGGTCACGGCCTCCGGGGAGACGTCCACGGTCTTGGCGCGGAACAGCTGGACGATCTCCACGATCTGGGAGCGGGTCTCGTTGTCCGCGCGGACCTTCACCAGAACGAGTTCGCGCTGAACGGCCTGATGGGGTTCCAGCTCGACGATCTTCAGGACCTCGACCAGCTTGTTGAGCTGCTTGGTCACCTGCTCCAGCGGCAGTTCCTCGACACCGACCACGATGGTGATCCGGGAGATGTCGGGGTGTTCGGTGACGCCCACCGCGAGCGAGTCGATGTTGAAGCCGCGGCGGGAGAACAGGGCGGCGATCCGGGCGAGGATGCCCGGCTTGTTCTCCACCAGGACGGAGAGCGTGTGCTTGGACATGGTCTTTTTACGTCTCTCTCGCTCAGTCGTCTTCGCTGTCGCCGAAGTCGGGGCGGACGTCCCGGGCGGCCATGATCTCGTCGTTCGAGGTGCCGGCGGCGACCATCGGCCACACCATGGCGTCCTGGTGGACGATGAAGTCCACGACCACCGGACGGTCGTTGATGGAATTGGCCTCCTCGATGACCTTGTCCAGGTCCTCGGGGCGCTCGCAGCGCAGCCCCACGCAGCCCATCGCCTCGGCCAGCTTCACGAAGTCCGGCACCCGCGTGCCCCGGGCCTCGGGGTTGACGTCGTCGGGACCGCTGTGCAGGACGGTGTTGGAGTAGCGCTGGTTGTAGAACAGAGTCTGCCACTGGCGGACCATCCCGAGCGCGCCGTTGTTGATGACGGCGACCTTGATGGGGATGTTGTTCAGGGCGCAGGTGGTCAGTTCCTGGTTGGTCATCTGGAAGCAGCCGTCGCCGTCGATCGCCCAGACCGTCCGCTCGGGCCGGCCGGCCTTGGCGCCCATGGCGGCCGGGACCGAGTAGCCCATGGTTCCGGCGCCGCCGGAGTTCAGCCAGGTGGCGGGCTGCTCGTACTGGATGAAGTGCGCGGACCACATCTGGTGCTGGCCGACGCCCGCCGCGAAGATGGTGCCCTCGGGGGCGAGCTGTCCGACGCGCTCGATGACGGCCTGCGGGGACAGCGAGCCGTCCTCGGGCCGGTCGTAGCCGAGCGGGTAGGTCTCGCGCCACCGGTTGAGGTCCTGCCACCAGGCCGCGTATCCCGTTCGGGCGGCCTCGCCCTGGTTGCCCTCGCTGTGCTCCTTCTGCACGGCCTGCACCAGATCGGCGATGACCTCGCGGGCGTCGCCCACGATCGGCACGTCGGCCTCGCGGTTCTTGCCGATCTCGGCCGGGTCGATGTCGGCGTGCACGATCTTGGCGTACGGCGCGAAGCTGTCCAGCTTGCCGGTGACGCGGTCGTCGAAGCGGGCTCCGAGGGCGACGATCAGGTCGGCCTTCTGCAGCGCGGTGACGGCGGTGACCGCACCGTGCATGCCCGGCATTCCCACGTGCAGGGGGTGGCTGTCGGGGAATGCGCCGAGCGCCATCAGGGTGGTGGTGACGGGCGCTCGGGTGAGTTCGGCGAGGACCTTCAGCTCGGCGGTGGCCTTGGCCTTCAGGACGCCGCCGCCGACGTAGAGGACCGGCCGCTTGGCGGCGGTGATCAGCTTGGCGGCCTCGCGGATCTGCTTGGCGTGCGGCTTGGTGACCGGGCGGTAGCCGGGCAGGTCCATGACCGGCGGCCAGGAGAAGGTGGTCTTCGCCTGGAGGGCGTCCTTGGCGATGTCGACCAGCACCGGCCCTGGACGTCCGGTGGAGGCGATGTGGAAGGCCTGCGCGATGATCCGCGGGATGTCCTCGGCCTTGGTCACCAGGAAGTTGTGCTTGGTGATCGGCATGGTGATGCCGACGATGTCCGCCTCCTGGAAGGCGTCCGTGCCGATCGACTTCGAGGACACCTGGCCGGTGATCGCGACCATCGGCACCGAGTCCATGTGGGCGTCGGCGATCGGGGTGACCAGGTTGGTCGCGCCCGGTCCGCTCGTCGCCATGCAGACGCCGACCTTGCCGGTGGCCTGGGCGTACCCCTCGGCCGCGTGGCCCGCGCCCTGCTCGTGCCGGACCAGGACGTGGCGCACCCGGGTGGAGTCCATCAGCGGGTCGTACGCCGGCAGGATCGCGCCGCCCGGAATTCCGAATACCGTGTCCGCCCCGACCTCCTCGAGGGAGCGAATGAGGGACTGCGCGCCCGTGACGTGCTCGACGGGGGCGGAGTGCCCGCCGGATCGGGGCCGGGGCTGCGGATGATGGGCCCCGGTGGCCTGCTCGGTCATCGGCTTCTCTTCTCGATGCTGAGGGTTTTTGCGAGGTTCGGGCGGAGTTCGTCAGTCGCAGGAGGGTCACTCGTGCAACAAAAAACCCCTCGTGCCGTGAGGCAAGCGAGGGGAGCGCGCCGGTGAGGGTCGCTGGGGATTCCGGATCGCATTCCGGTGGGTCCCAGCTCAGCCGACGCGCTGTCCAAGTACGAGAATTCGGGTGCGCATGGCACTGACCCTCTCCCCGGGGCGCACCACGTGTCAAGTGGGTGGGACGGGCGTCTCAGAATGTGAGCGAAGGGCACTACCGCCTCCAAAAACAGCGGGTACTCCTCCGGTGTACACCCCCGCGGCACCCAGCCGCCCCTGGGTTTCCCTTACTCGGCCCGCGAATACGGGTTCGGCCGGCACATGGGGGCCTGACGACACATGCAGACCGGTCTGCGCGTGGGGTGCGCCCGAGGCGTGCGCCCCGGCCGCCGCGTGCGCTCCGGTCCCGGTGTGCGGCACCGGGCAGGACCCGGCGCCGAGCGCCCGGCGCAGCCGGTGCTCGTCCAGCGGACCGGAGAACGCCGCGCCGATGCCATGGGTGCAGCCCATCGCGCGCAGGGCCACCGCCTGCTCGGGCAGGTCCACGCCCTCGGCGACGGACTGGATCCCGAGGTCATGGGCGATCCGCAGCAGCCCGCTGGTGATCTTGTGCAGCCGCGCGGAGTCCACCACGCCCTCGACCAGGCCGCGGTCGAGCTTGAGGATGTCCACGGGCAGCCGCCGCAGCGCGGCGATCGCCGCGTGGCCGCTGCCGAAGCCGTCCAGCGCGATACGCACCCCGAGCCGGCTCAGCGCGGTCAGCCGCCGCTCCAGCTCGTCCAGGCCGAGCCCCGGATCGGTGTCGGACAGCTCGATGACCAGCGCGCCGGGCGGCAGCCCGTATCTGGTCAGCAGCGCCTCCACGGAGCCGGGCGGCAGCGAGCGGTCCAGCAGCCGCCGGGCGCTCATCCGCACCGCCACCGGTACGACGAGCCCGCTCGCGGCCCGCTCGGCGGCCCCCGCCACGGACTCCTGGAGGATCCAGCGGTCCAGCTCGGCCGTCTTGTCGCCGTCCTCGGCCACCCGCAGGAACTCCGCCGGGGTGAACAGCACCCCCTGCGAGGAGCGCCAGCGGGCCTGCGCCGAGACCGCCGTGATCCGGCCGTCCTCCAGGGACACCACGGGCTGGTGCAGCAGCGCGAACTCCCCGTCGTGCAGCGCGGCGCGCAGCCGGGTGGCGAGCTCCGCCTTGCGTACGACGTCCTGCTGCATCTGCGGCTTGTACAGCTCGACCCGGCCCTTTCCGGCCGATTTCGCGCGGTACATCGCGAGGTCGGCGTTGCGCAGCAACTCGCCCGCGCCGAGGCCGGGTTCGGCGAAGGCGACGCCGATGGAGGCGTTGACCCGGACATCGTTGCCGTCGATCGCGTAGGGCTGGGAGAGGGTCATCCTGAGGCGGTCGGCGAGCTCCAGGATGTTGCGTTCCCGGGCGGCACGGTCATGGGTGCCGTCCCCGACGATCAGGGCCGCGAACTCGTCGCCGCCGAGCCGGGAGGCGGTGTCGCCCTGGCGTACCGCGTCCTGGAGTCTTCGGGCCGCCTGGACGAGGAGTTCGTCGCCGGCCTGGTGCCCGATGGTGTCGTTGACGGCCTTGAAGCCGTCGAGGTCGATGAAGAGCACCGCGGTGCCGCGCAGGGCGGCGCCCCGGTCGGTGGCCCGGCGGCCGGACAGGGCCTGCTGGACGCGTCGGGTGAACAGCGCGCGGTTGGGCAGGTCGGTCAGCGGGTCGTGCTCCGCGTTGTGCTGCAACTGGGCCTGCAGGCGCACGCGTTCGGTGACGTCCCGGCTGTTGAAGATCAGGCCGCCGTGGTGGCGGTTGACGGTGGACTCGACGTTCAGCCAGCCGCCCCCGCCGCCGGAGCGGAAGCGGCATTCGATGCGGGTGGTGGGCTCCGTCAGCGGGCTGGCGGCGAGGAAGCGGCGCACCTCGTGCACCACACAGCCCAGGTCCTCGGGGTGGATCAGGGCGGCCAGCTCGGTGCCCACCAGGTCCTCGGCGGGACGGCCGTAGACCCCGGCGGCGGCCGGGGAGACGTAGCGCAGGATGCCGTTGGGCGCAGCGATCATGATGACGTCGCTGGAGCCCTGCACCAGGGAGCGGAAGTGGTTCTCCTTCTGCGCCAGTTCCTGGGTGAGGGCGATGTTGTCCAGCAGCATGATGCCCTGGCGGATCACGAGCGCGAGCACCACGCAGCCCGCGGTGATCAGCACGACGTGGTCGGGCCTGCGGCCGTTCAGGACGTTGTACAGGATGCCCAGGGTGCACACCGCGGCGGCGAGATACGGGGTGAGCGCGCCGAGCGAGCCGGTGATCGGGCGTCCCGCCGGGTAGCGGACGGAGTCGGCACCGGCGTGCGCAGCGGGTCCGGTGCCGTCGGGCGCCGGGAGCGGCCCGTGCCCGGCGTCCGGGAACGCGCTGTCCTGGAGGTGGCCCGGGTCCGGGTACGAGCCGTGTGCGAAGCCCTCGTACCCGTCGTGCCCGGCAGCCTCGTACCCGTCGTGCCCGGCGCCCGCGTACGCGTCGTGCCCGGCACCGGCGTCCTGCCCGGAGCCCGGGTCCCGGCTGTGCTCGGCGGTCGGGGCGGGCGCG
This sequence comes from Streptomyces sp. LaBMicrA B280, assembly GCF_049222185.1. NCBI lineage: Bacteria > Bacillati > Actinomycetota > Actinomycetes > Kitasatosporales > Streptomycetaceae > Streptomyces > Streptomyces sp. LaBMicrA B280. The sequence goes on from NZ_JBMJCT010000003.1 coordinate 53,165, forward strand.
GGCGCGGACGGTGACCGGTGGTCGGCGGCGCGCGCGCGGCGCGGGCAGCTGCCCGGAGGCCGCGCGGGTGGGCCCGTCCGGCACCGGCGCGCTCCCGGGCCGGGGTGTGGCCCAGGGGGCGTAGGCGAGCAGCAGCGAACCGGCGAACCAGCCCGCGTCCAGCAGCTGGCCGGAGCGGTAACTGCTGTGCAGCAGCGGCGAGGTGAACAGCGCGTCGCACATCACGGTCAGGGCGAGCGCGCCGATCGCGGTGTTCACGGCGGTCCTATTGCCGGGCGCGCGCCGGAAGTGCAGCGCGAGCACCATGCTGACCAGCGCGATGTCCAGCAGCGGATACGCCAGCGACAGCGCGGTGTGCGCCACGCTCGGCCCGTCGAACCGGGCCGCCTGGGCGAGCGCGAGGCTCCACGACAGGGTGAGCAGCGAACCGCCGACCAGCCAGGCGTCCAGGCCCAGGCAGATCCAGCCGGCCCGGGTCACCGGACGGCTGGCGAGCACCAGCAGGCCCACGATCGCGGGCGGCGCGAAGCACAGGAAGAACAGATCGGCGTACGACGGGCTGGGCACGGGCCGGCCGAGCACGACCTCGTACCAGCCCCAGACGGCGTTGCCCAGGGCCGCCATGGCCGAGGAGAGGCCGAACAGCAGCCAGGCGGGGCGGTAGCGGACCCGGGGGCCGCGGGCGTAGAGGAAGCAGGAGACGGCGGCGACGCCGGCCGCGGCGCTGAGCCCGAAGTCGCCCATGACCAGCGCGATCTCGTCCGTGCCCCAGTCGAACGCGGCGCCGACGGCGTACGCCGCGCAGACGAGGGCGAGGACGAGCTGTTCGGAGGCGCGGGTGCGCACGACGCGGACCCGTCCGCGCGCCGGCGGGTCCTGGTGCGGGTGCGGCGCGCGCACCTCTGCGTGGACGGTGGTGGTCGGCGTGGGCGCGCTCACCGGGGCCTCCCGGTGGGTGACGCGCCCGTGTCCCGCCGCACCCGGCGGACCGGGCGTGCGTGCCTGCGGGGGCCGGCCGGCCGCCGCGGGTGGTGGCTGTGGTGAGCGGTGTGGTGGCCGCGTCCGCCCGCGGCCGTGCGCCAGGGCCGTCGTCGGCGGCTCCAACGCGTCGGATCGTTCGTCCATAGGCCGTGCATCGCCCGTCGCCCCCCTCACAAGATCTGAAATGTCATCCCCGGCGCCGATGTAGGCGGCGCTGCCCCTGTCGGGACGATACACCAGGTTCGTCACTCAGGGACATAGCTTCTCTACGCTCCGTGACGACCAGCGGGGATACGGGCACGGGCCGCGTCCGAGAGGTCGCGGAGGGTGCCGGAAAGGCCCTAACGCCCGTTCGTTCCCGGGGTGTCCGGGCCCTCCGGATCTGTTCCGGCCGGATCTTCGGGGGCCGTTCCCACCGGCTCCTTCGGGTCCTGCCCCGTCGTCAGGATCACGTTCCGCAGCGGCTCGTGGTTCACGAACCGGGTCAGCTGATCGACCAGCAGCCGCCGGGCGCGCGGCAGGAAGGCCGACGTGGGTCCGCCGACATGCGGGGTGATCAGTGCGCCGGGGGCCTTCCAGAGGGGGTGGCCGGGCGGCAGCGGCTCGGGGTCGGTGACGTCCAGGGCGGCCAGGATCCGGCCCCGCTCCAGCTCCGCGAGCAGCGCGTTCGTGTCCACGACCGGCCCCCGGGAGACGTTCACCAGGAGGGCCCCGTCCTTCATCCGGGAGAGGAACTCGGCGTCCACCAGACCATGGGTGGCGTCCGTGAGGGGGGTGGACAGAATCACGACATCGGCATCCGGAAGCAGAGAGAGCACATCGGCGATCGGATGCACGAGACCGCGCGCCGTGGTGCGCCGGGAGCGCGCGACGCGCGCCACCCGCGCAAGCTCGAAGGGCGTGAGCCGGTCCTCGATGGCGGCGCCGATCGAACCGTAGCCGACGATCAGCACGTTCTTGTCGGCGAGCGCGGGCCTGAACGCGCCCTGCCAGCGCTCCTGTTGCTGGGCCCGCACGAAGTCCGGGATGCCGCGCAGCGCGGCCAGGGTCAGGGTGAGCGCCAGCTCGGCGGTGCTCGCCTCGTGCACCCCCCGCGCGTTGCACAGCCGTACGCCCGGCACGATGGCCGAAAGCCGCGCCGTGATGTCGTCGACGCCGGCCGTGAGCGTCTGGATGACCCGGACATTGCTCAACTGCTCCAGCGGGCGCACCTTGACCGGCCACCGCTTCATGTACGGCACCACGTACATCACGCATCGCGCGGGATCACCCGGAAACTCCTGGTCGCCGTCCTCGCCCCCGTCCCAGAACAGGTACCGGAGACCCTCGGGCAGCCCCTCGATCTCCTCGGGCGGAAGCGGAAGCCATACGTCTGCGCTCATGGCCAGGAGGCTATGTCAGGTACGCGCGGTGCAGAGGTTAGGTTGGGGGTCAGGCTAGGGGAGGTTCCGGAGCAGGTGGAGCGCAGGACGATCGGCGCGGGGGCGCTCGCGGTGGGGGCCGTCGGACTCGGGTGCATGCCGATGAGCTGGGCGTACAGCACCTCGCGGCAACGGGGCGACGAGTCGGTGAGATGCGTGCACCGGGCCCTGGACCTGGGGTCGAGCCTGCTGGACACCGCGGACATGTACGGCCCGTTCACCAACGAGCTGCTGCTCGGGCGGGTGCTGAGGGAGCGGCGGGCGGACGCGTTCGTCTCCACGAAGGCGGGGCTGCTGGTGGGCGAGCAGCACATCGTGGCCAACGGCCGCCCCGGCTATGTGAAACGGGCCTGCGACGCCTCGCTGCGCCGGCTCCAGACGGATGTGATCGACCTCTACCAGCTGCACCGCCCCGACCCCGAGGTGCCGATCGAGGAGACCTGGGGCGCGATGGCCGAGCTGGTGCGCGCCGGGAAGGTACGGTCGCTCGGCCTGTGCGCGCTGGGCGCACGCGGCGGCCGCCGCTCGGGCACCGGCCTGTACGACGGCACATTGCGCCAGTTGCAGCGGGTGCAGCAGGTGTTCCCGGTGGCCGCGGTCGAGGCGGAGCTTTCGGTGTGGTCCCCGGAGGCGCTGCGGACGCTGCTGCCGTGGTGCGAGGCGCGGGGCGTGGGCTTCCTGGCGGCGATGCCGCTGGGCAACGGCTTCCTGACCGGCACGCTCACCCCGGGCGAGGGCTTCGAACCGGACGATGTGCGCGCCCGGCACCCCCGGTTCACCGCCGAGATGATGGCGGCCAACCAGCCGATCGTGGCCGGTCTGCGCCGCGTCGCCCGGCGGCACGGCCCGCACGTCACCCCGGCGCAGGTCGCGCTGGCCTGGGTGCTGTCACGGGGCCGCCATGTGATCGCGCTGCCCGGCGCGAAGCGGGAGCGCTGGGCCGCGGAGAACGCGGCGGCGGCCGGACTGCGGCTGTCCCCCGCGGACCTCGCGGAGATCGCCCGGCTGCCGGGGGCGCAAGGGTCGTGGGACTGAGGGACCCTTGGGAGGGGAAGATCTGCCGCTGGAACGCCGCCCCGAAGGGATCGTGATCGTGCGACGTCGAGCTGTGCCGACCGTGCTGGCCGCGGCCGCCGCCCTCCTGCTGACGGCGGGCTGCTCCGCCGGCTCCTCGGGGGTGGGCTTTCCCGGTCAGCTCCCCCGTACGGCGCCCCCGAGCAGCGCGCCCACCGCCCCGGCCACGGAGTCGGCGGCACCGGTCAAGGGCTCGGTACGGGTGCTGCGCACGGTGGCCGAGGGCCTGAAGTCACCCTGGGGTCTCGCCGTGCTGCCGGACGGCGATCTGCTGGTCTCCTCCCGCGACGAGGGGACGATCACCCGCATCGACCCGGACACGGGCCGCACGACAGGACTGGGCACGGTCTCCGGGGTCTCCCCGGCGGGCGAGGGCGGCCTGCTGGGCATCGCGCTGTCCCCGCGCTACGCCTCGGACCACATGATCTACGCCTACTTCACCTCCGCCTCGGACAACCGCATCGTCCGGATGCTCTACGACGACAAGAAACCGGCCGGTGAGCAACTGGGCGCCCCCGACACCCTGTTCAAGGGCATCCCCAAGGGCCCCGTCCACAACGGCGGCCGGATCGCCTTCGGCCCCGACGGCATGCTGTACGCCGGGACCGGCGAGAGCGGCCGGCGCGGCCTCGCCCAGGACCGCGGCTCCCTGGGCGGCAAGATCCTCCGGCTGACCCCCGACGGCGACCCCGCCCCCGGCGACCCCTTCCCCGGCTCCCCCGTCTACTCCCTGGGCCACCGCAACGTCCAGGGACTCGCCTGGGACGACCGCCAGCGCCTGTTCGCCTCCGAGTTCGGCCAGGACACCTGGGACGAGCTGAACGCCATCAAGCCCGGCGGCAACTACGGCTGGCCCGACGCCGAGGGCAGGTCCACCGACCCCCGCTTCCAGAACCCCGTCGCCGAGTGGCACACCGACGACGCCTCCCCCAGCGGCATCGCCTATGTCCACGGCGTCATCTGGATGGCCGCCCTCAAGGGCGAACGCCTGTGGCGCGTCCCCCTCCGCGGCACCCGCGCCGCGGCCACCCCCCAGTCCTTCCTCACCGGCACCTACGGCCGCCTGCGCACGGTCGCCCCGGCGGGCGACGGCAAGCTGTGGCTGATCACGAGCAACACGGACGGGCGGGGGCATCCGAAGAAGGGGGACGACAGGGTCCTGGAGCTTCAGGTGAGTTAGCCGCGCCGACGAGTCCCCGGGGGCCGGCCGCTCGATCATTCCTCCGGCCGCAGCCTCTGCCGAGCGGCCTCAAGCCGCTGGTCATAGTCGGATGCGAACAGCCCGGGAAGCGTCTTGTCGAGTGTTCCGGCGATCCGATGGATCGGCGCCCAGACCGCCGGATCGTCGACAACACGGCCGAGGTCCGTCATCTGGAGCTTCTCCAGCCAGTGCGACAGCACCAGTGCCTCGTCACTCGTGAGCCTGATCGTCACCTGCCCGTCACCCATGCACACCCCTACGGCTCGGCCCCGCTCCCGACCGCACGAACCTACTGGCCTTCGCCATCGGCCAGACAGGGGCACCCCCCTACTCCGACCCTTCACCCTCCGGCTCCGTGGTGGCCGGTTTCGGGGTGGCCGGTTTCGGGGCGGACAGGCGTATGACCGCCTTGCCTGAGGTGAGGTCTATGGGGCCGCGGCCGGGGTCGCTGTCGCCGACCTCCTCCCGGGTCAGTTCCAGGCGGTTCTGTTCGTCGCGGGTGTGTTGGCGACCCGGTGCGAACAGTTCGCTGAAGGCGTCGAACACGGCTTCTCCCCCTTGCCGGTTGTCCCGGGGCCATTATCCCGCCGCCAGCCGGTCCTGGGCCGGGAAGAGGCCGAGCCGGTGGGCCAGGGCGGCCGCCTCGCCGCGGCTGGAGACGCCGAGTTTGGCCAGGATGTTGGAGACGTGGACGCTCACCGTCTTCGGGGAGATGAACAGTTCCTCGGCTGTCTGCCGGTTGGTACGCCCGGCCGCGAGCCGTCGCAGGACCTCCTGTTCCCTGGCGGTGAGGCCGAGCTCCGCGGCCGGGTCGGCCGGGGTGGTGGCGGTCTGCCCGGGCCCGGGGGTCAGGGCCAGGCGGGCGCGGCGGGCGGAGCGGGTGACGGTGTCCAAGAGGGGGCGGGCGTCCATGTGGGTGGCGACGGCCGCGGCGAGCCGGAGGAGTTCCAGCGCGCGGTCGCGCTCGCCCGTGCCGCCCGCTCTCAGCAGCGCCCCGGCCAGGCGGAGGCGGACCCGGGCGAGATCGTAGGGGCGGTCCAGGTGCTCGAAGGCGGTGGCCACCGGGGCCCAGGTGTCCACGGTGTCCCGGCCGTCCGCTCTGCGCAGTTCCGCGCGGGTCCACTGGTCGTAGGCGTCCCACAGGGGTGCCCCGGTGGTGAGGGTCCGGGCGGTCTCGGTGAGCCGGTCGAGGATCTCGGCGCGGCCCGCCCGGGCGGTGGGCAGGGTGCGGGTGTCGGCCTCGGCGGTGGCGGCGGCGCGCAGCAGCGGCCAGCCGTGGCGGTGCGCGCCGGTCGGAAGGCCGGCGTCCAGTGCCCGGAGCAGTTCGGCACGGGCGTCGGCGAGGCGGCCCTGTCCGGCGGCGATGCCCAGGGCGACGCGGGCCGGTGGGAGGCACTGGTGGGGCATGGGGTCGTGGTCCCCGAAGTGGTCGCGGGCGGTGGCGAGTCGGCGGGCGGCCTCGGGGAGGTCGCCATGGGCCAGGGCGAGGTGGGCCAGTTTCAGGGCGCCCGCGGCACGGGGCTCGGTGCCACGGCCGATCCGGGTGGCGTGGGTGGCGGCCCGGACGGCGTCCGGCCACTGCCCGAGCGCGTACCAAGCCTCGGCCAGCCCGGCCCACATCCAGGCCTCGGAGTCCGGCAGTCCGTGTCCGCGGGCGAAGGCGAGGCCCTCGTGCAGCAGGGGCAGGGCCTCCCGGTCCCGGCCGAGGCCGGTCAGTGCGGACGGGAGGTTCACATAGGCCCGGCCCGCGACCTGGTGCATGCCCTCGGCGAGGGCGGCCCGCAGGACCTGCCGCATCTGGGTGAGCCCCGGCTCATGGGCGCCTGCGTCGACCTGGAGGCCGCCCAGGGTGAGGCGGGCGTGCAGTTCTATGTCGCGGGCGCCGACCATCCGCGCGTACTGCACGGCCTGTTCGGCGGCGGCGAAGGCCTCGGGGCCCGGCCGGTGCCGCATGGACCAGTTGGCGGCCAGGGTCAGCACCTCGGCGTGCACCTCGGACGGGGGCAGGCCGCGCACCAGTTCCTCGGCGGTGGACAGTTCGCGTCGGCCGTCGCCCTGGGCCTGGGCCTGGACCAGCCGGGAGCGCTGCAGCCAGAACCAGGCGGCGCGCAGCGGGTCCGGTTCGTCCTCCAGCAGGCGCAGGGCGCGTCTGGTGATCGCGAGGGCGCGCTCGCGCTCTCCGCCGAAGCGGCCCGCGACGGCGGCCTCGGCCAGCAGGTCGAGATAGCTCAGCGGGGTGGTGGGGTCGCCGCCGTACGGGGTGCGGTCGATGGGGCGCAGGGCGGAGCGCACGGCTTCGGGGGCGCTGTCCCACAGCTCCATCGCCCGCTCCAGCAGGTCGAGTTGTTCGGTGTAGGCGTGCCGGCGGCGGGCCGCGGCGGAGGCGGCGAGGACGGCGGGCAGGGCCTTGGCGGGTTCGTGGGCGTGGTACCAGTATCCGGCGAGGCGGGGCAGGCGGGTGTCGGCCGGGACGAGGGTGGGGTCGGCGTCCAGCGCCTTCGCGTAGCGGCGGTTGAGGCGGGAGCGTTCGCCGGGCAGCAGGTCGTCGGCGACGGCTTCGCGGCTCAGGGAGTGCCGGAAGCGGTAGCCGGTGCCGTCCGGGGTGGTGGTGAGGATGTTGGCGCCGACGGCGGCCCGCAGTGCCTCGATGAGGTCGTCCTCCGGGAGTCCGGCGACCGCCGCGAGCAGTCGGTACTCCACGGTGGAGCCGCCCTCGGCGATGATCCGGGCGATCCGTTGGGCCGGGTCGGGCAGGGTCTCGACCCGGACCAGGAGCAGATCGCGCAGCGAGTCGGCGAGTCCGGTGCGGCGGCCCTCGCGGGCGGCCACGGCGAGTTCCTCGGCGAAGAAGGCGTTGCCGTCGGAGCGTTCGAAGACGGCGTCGACCTGGGCGCGGTCGGGTTCGCGGGCCAGGATGCCGGCGATCAGTCGGGCGGTCTCCTCGCGGGTGAGGCGGGGGAGGTCGATCCGGTGGACGGTGCGCAGCCGGTCCAGTTCGGCGAGCAGGGGGCGCAGGGGGTGGCGGCGGTGGACGTCGTCGGAGCGGTAGGTGGCGAGGACGAGGAGTCTGCCGGTGCGCGGGGTGCGCAGGAGGTAGGCGAGGAGATGGCGGGTGGAGGCGTCGGCCCAGTGCAGGTCCTCCAGGACGAGGGCGATGGTGTGGTCGGTGGCGAGCCGGGCCAGCAGCCGGGCGGTGAGTTCGAACAGGCGGGCCGTGCTGTGTTCGTCATGGTGGCCCGCGGGGTGCTCGCCCAATTCGGGTAGCAGCCGGGCCAGTTCCTCCTCCTGGCCGGCGGCGGCGGTGGCGAATTCCTCGGGGCGGGCGGCGCGCAGGGCACGCAGGGCGGCGGAGAACGGGGCGAACGGGAGGCCCTCGGCGCCGATCTCCACGCAGCCGCCGACGGCGACGAGGGCATCGCGGCTCGCGGCGGCCGAGGTGAACTCCTCGACCAGGCGGGTCTTGCCCACGCCCGCCTCACCGCCGAGCAGCAGCGTCCCCGGCTGTCCCGCGGCGGCGCGGGTGAGCGCTTCGTGCAGGACGGTCAGTTCTTCGGTGCGGCCGATGAACACGGGGCTGGGGGATCTGGTCTCCACGTGGCCGAGCATCGCACGGGGCGCGGAGACCGGGTCGCCGGTTTTCCACAGGCTCGGTGTGATCGTCGTACCGACTGTGGAGTGGGGCGTGCCGGTCGCGCGAGGTGTCGTGCCCATGGCGCGGTCACCCGGTGCGCAGGGGCCGGGGCCAGCGGGACGGGTTCCGGTGCGGTTCGCCGCCCCGGCCCTTGCCGCCGGGCCACGCCGCCCGTGCGATGCGGCGGGCGCGGCGGCGGGTCCTGGTCAGTTCGCGGGCCAGGCGCTGTCGCTCGGCTTCCAGGAGGAGGCGCTCGGTGCGCATCCGGGCGTGGTTCTCGGTCTCGATCATGGCGGTGCCTTCGCGGGGAGAGAGGTGGTGCGGGGCCTCGCTCGTCGCGACGGCTCCGCGTGATGCCTCCACCCTCCGCTCCCAGCCGGGCGCGCCGCATCGGGAGAGTTCCGCATCTTCGGGCGGACTTCCGGCCCGGTCCGCCGTCTGAGGGGGCCTCAGAGTCCGCGCCGCGCATGCGTAAGGGGCCTCGGGGAGCCCGTGACATGTGCACGAGTTCCCTAAGGCCCCTGGGATCGCTGAGATCGCTGAGGTCGCTGACGCCCCTGAGTTTCCCGGGCGTCGGAGGCTATCGCCCGCTCAGCTCGTCGACGGCAGCGCCAGCAGCGCGTCCGAGTACTTCAGGACCGCCAGCAGCAGCCCGATGACGCCGAGCGAGACGCCCGCCCAGGCCACCGACTTGATCCAGGGGGCCTGCGGGCGGCCGGGGGTGCCGAAGGCGGGGCGGGCGAGGACGACCACGCCGGTGATCAGCGCGAGCAGGGCGAAGAAGCCGGCCCACAGCGCGGTGGTGTGCCAGGAGTCGCCGTAGACCGCCTTGATCTGGGTGGCGACGCCCGCCGTGGAGGACGTCCGCAGCTGGCCGATGAGCTGCTGGCGGGCGCCCGCGACCGTGCCGATCCAGCCGCCGCTGAGCGAGACCAGGCCCAGCGCGGCGGAGACCACGGCACCGGCGCCCTGGCCGACCCCGGTGGGCGCCTTGGCCTGCGCCGCGTCGTCCTCGAACCCGTCCGAGGGCCCGTCCGCCGACTCCTCGGCGAGCGCGCCGTCGGCCGCCCCCTCGGTGCCCTCGGCGCTCACGCCCTCGGTCTCCGCCTTCTCCGCGGTGTCCTGCGCCGCGGTCTCGACCCCCTGTGCCGTCTCGTCGTCGTGCTGCGCCGCCGTCGTACCGGCCGCGGCGTCTTCCGATGTCTTCGTTGCCATGGCAACAACCGTACGGACGCCGTCTGAGAGGGCGCTTAATGATCGTCAATGGGCGTGTTGCGCGGCGCCCTCGCGTGCCTTGGGCCATTCGGGGGCCAGCACCGACCAGATCTCGGTGCTGGTGCGCTCCCCGTCGTGCGGATAGTCCTCGCGCAGTACACCCTCACGGGTCATGCCGAGTCGCCGGGCCACATTGATGCTGGGCTGGTTGGCGGTGGCCACCCGCCACTCCACGCGGTGCATGCCGCGCGTCTCGAACGCCCAGTCGATGAGGAGCCGCATGCCCCGGGTGACGAGCCCGCGCCCGGCCGCCGCGGGCTCCAGCCAGCAACCGGCCTCGCACACCCCGATCAGCGTGTCCCAGGTGCGGAAGAGCAGTCCGCCGACGAGCGTCCCGTCCTGCCAGATGCCGTGCAGCGCGCCGGTGTCGGTCGCGCGCTTCTCGCCGTACGAGCGCAGGTAGGCGCGGGCGCCCTCCAGGTCGGCCACCACCTCCGGCAGTCCGATGTGCTGCCCGATGAAGGCGCGTCCTCGATCGATATTGGCCAGCATCTCCTCGGCGTGCCAGACCTCCAACGGGCGCAGTTCGGCGCCGTCACCCAGGGATATCGCGTACATCGCGCTGTGCTTCCTTCTGCTGTTCGTGGATCCGGTCCGGGCCGATCCGGTCGGCCGGGACCCGCCCGAGCCTCTCATGCGCGGCGCGGCACTCCGGCGGCTCGATGCTGATGTGCGGCAGCCTGCGCTCCAGCCAGCCGGGCAGCCACCAGTTCGCGGCGCCGAGCAGATGCATCAGGGCGGGCACCAGGAGGGTGCGCAGCACGAAGGCGTCGAGGGCGACGGCGGCGGCGAGCGCGATGCCGAACATGGCGATCACGCGGTCGCCGCTGAGCACGAAGGCCAGGAAGACCGAGATCATGATCACGGCCGCGGAGTTGATCACCCGGCTGGTCTCGGCGAGGCCCACCCGGACGGCGCGCCGGTTGTCGCCGGTGGCCAGCCATTCCTCGTACATCCGGCTGACCAGGAAGACCTGGTAGTCCATGGAGAGCCCGAAGAGCACCGAGACCATGATCACGGGCAGGAAGGGCTCGATGGGGCCCGCGCGGCCGAGGCCGAGCAGTTCGCTGCCCCAGCCCCACTGGAAGACGGCGACGACCACGCCGAACGCGGCGGCCACGGCGGCGATGTTCATCACGGCGGCCTTGACCGGGATGCCGAGCGAGCGGAAGGCGAGGAGCAGCAGCAGACAGCCGAGCCCGATGACGGTGCCGACGAACAGGGGAAGTTTGCCGACTATCACATCGGCGAAGTCGTCGTAGCTGGCGGTCACGCCGCCGACCTGGATGTCGAGGGAGGTGCCCTGTTCCGCGCGGGGCAGCACCGTCTCGCGCAGCCGGTCCACCAGGGCGCTGGTGGCCTGGGACTGGGGCGCGGAGTCGGGGACGACGGTGAGGTAGGCGCTCTCGCCGCCGGTGGCGTAGGCGACCGGGGTGGCGGAGGCGACGCCGGGGGTGGCGCGCAGCGTGGTGTCGAGGTTGTCCAGGGCGAGCCGGTCGGCGGCGCCGTCCACCCGGGTGACGAGGGTCAGCGGCCCGTTGACGCCGTGCCCGAAGCCGTCGGCGAGCAGGTCGTACGCCTTGCGGGTGGTGGAGGTGCGGGGGTCGTTGCCCTGGTCGGAGGTGCCGAGGTGGAGCGAGAGGGTGGGCAGGGCGAGCAGCGCGATCACGGCGACGGCGAGCGCGCCGAGCAGTTTGGGCCGCCGCTCCACGAAGGCGGACCAGCGGGCGGCGAGGCCGGTGGGCACCTCGGGGCGCGGCCCGTGCTCGGCGAGCCGACGGCGTTCGCGGCGGCCGAGGGCGCGCGGGCCGATGTACGACAGCAGGGCGGGCAGCAGGGTGACCGAGGCGGCGACGGTGAGGATCACGGTGAGGCTGGCGGCCACGGCGACGCCGTTGAGGAAGCTCAGGCGCAGGATCAGCATGCCGAGCAGGGCGATGCAGACGGTCGCCCCCGCGAAGACGACGGCGCGTCCGGTGGTCGCGACGGCGCTCACGGCGGCCTCGGTGACGTCCAGGCCGCGTTTGAGTCCGCGCCGGTGCCTGGTGACGATGAACAGCGCGTAGTCGATGCCCACGCCCAGGCCGACGAGCATGCCGAGCATGGGCGCGAAGTCGGCGACCGTCATGGCGTGGCCGAGCAGTCCGATGCCGGCGTGGGCGGTGCCGACGCCGATCAGGGCGGTGGCGATCGGCAGCAGGGAGGCGGCGAGGGAGCCGAAGGCGAGGAAGAGGACGACGGCGGCGACGAGGACGCCCACCACCTCGGCGGTGCGGTCCTTCGGGGTCTCGGTGAGCCCGATGGCGCTGCCGCCCAGCTCCACCTGGAGCCCGTCGCCCTCGGCCGCCTTCGCCGCGCCCACGACGGCCCGGGCCTCGTCCTTGCCGATGTCCTCGGCCTGCCGCGCGAAGGTGACGGTGGCGTAGGCGGTGCGCCCGTCGGCGCTGATCTGCCGGCCGCCCTGGCCCTCGTACGGCCCGTCCACGGAGGCGACGCCGGGCAGCCGGTCGATCCGGTCGAGGGCGGTGGTCATGCTCTGTTCGACGTCGGCGGCGCGGACGGTGCCCTTCGTGGTGTGCCAGACGACGGTGTCGCTGTCGCCGCCGAGGCCCGGGAAGCCCGCCTGGAGCAGCTGTGCGGCGCGGCCGGACTCGGTGCCGGGGACCGAGTAGTCGTTCGAGTACGACGTGCCGGCGACGGAGGCGGCCGCGGTGGCCCCGCCGAAGGCGCACAGCCACAGCAGGACGGCGATCAGTCGGTGCCGGACGCACCAGCGCGCGAGGGCTGCCACGGACGTGCTCCCAAGGACGATTTGTGGATCTTTGGCCGGGAATGATCGTCCATAAACTGAACAGCCCGCAAAGAACGCATGAGCAATCGTTGGACACTCTCGCAGGCAAAAGTGATCCTTTGCCGCGTTCGTGGGCTTATTCACAGCGGGAGAAAAACGCCGTGGGGGGACGCGCCGGTGCGGCGCGTCCCCCCACGGGTTGACGGTGACTCAGCTCTCGCCGGTCAGCCCTCGCTGACGCCGAGCCGCTCCAGGATCAGCTCCTTGACGCGAGCCGCGTCGGCCTGGCCGCGGGTGGCCTTCATGACCGCGCCGACCAGGGCGCCGGCCGCGGCCACCTTGCCACCGCGGATCTTGTCCGCGATGCCGGGGTTGCCGGCGATGGCCTCGTCCACGGCGGTGCCGAGCGCCGAGTCGTCGGAGACGACCTTCAGGCCGCGCTTGTCGACGACCTCGTCCGGGGTGCCCTCGCCCGCGAGCACACCCTCGATGACCTGACGGGCCAGCTTGTCGTTCAGATCACCCTTGGTGACCAGCTCGGTGACCCGGGCCACCTGCTGCGGGGTGATCGCCAGCTCGTCCAGGGACGTGCCGGACTCGTTGGCGCTGCGCGCCAGTTCGCCCATCCACCACTTGCGGGCGGAGGCCGCGTCGGCCCCGGCCTCGATGGTGGCGACGATCGGGTCCAGCGCGCCGGCGTTCAGGATCGCCTGCATCTCCGTGGCGGAGATGCCCCAGTCGGCGAGCAGCCGGGTACGGCGCACCAGCGGCAGCTCGGGCAGCGCCGCGCGGATCTCCTCGACCCACTCGCGCGCGGGCGCGACGGGAACCAGGTCGGGCTCCGGGAAGTACCGGTAGTCCTCGGCCTCCTCCTTCACGCGGCCCGAGGTCGTGGACCCGGTGTCCTCGTGGAAGTGGCGGGTCTCCTGGATGATGGTGCCACCGGAGGAGAGCACGGCCGCGTGCCGCATGATCTCGAAGCGGGCCGCGCGCTCCACCGAGCGCAGCGAGTTGACGTTCTTCGTCTCCGAGCGGGTGCCGAACTTCTCGGCGCCCTTGGGCATCAGCGACAGGTTCACGTCGCAGCGCATCTGGCCCATCTCCATGCGGGCGTCGGACACGCCGAGGGCACGGATGACCTCACGCAGCTCCCGCACGTACGCCTTGGCCACCTCGGGAGCGCGCTCGCCCGCGCCCACGATCGGCTTGGTGACGATCTCGATGAGCGGGATGCCGGCGCGGTTGTAGTCCAGCAGGGAGTGGGACGCGCCGTGGATACGGCCGGTGGCGCCGCCGACGTGCGTCGACTTGCCGGTGTCCTCCTCCATGTGGGCGCGCTCGATCTCCACGCGGAAGGTCTCGCCGTCCTCCAGCTGCACGTCGAGGTAGCCGTCGAAGGCGATCGGCTCGTCGTACTGGGAGGTCTGGAAGTTCTTCGGCATGTCCGGATAGAAGTAGTTCTTCCGGGCGAAGCGGCACCATTCGGCGATCGAGCAGTTCAGCGCGAGGCCGATCCGGACGGCCGACTCCACGCCGGTCGCGTTGACGACCGGGAGCGCGCCGGGCATGCCGAGGCAGACGGGGCAGGTCTGCGAGTTGGGCTCGGCGCCCAGCTCCGTGGAGCACCCGCAGAACATCTTGGTCTTGGTGCCGAGTTCGACATGGACCTCAAGGCCCATGACGGGGTCGTACGACGCCAGCGCGTCCTCGTACGACACCAGGTCGGTCGTGGTGGTCACGGTGAAAACTTCCCTCTCAGCCCAGCAGGACGTCGTCGTCGCCCAGCCGCTTCAGCTCGCGGTAGAGGATCGCGAGGCCGGTCACGATCGCGACGGCGGAGACCGTGGCGTCGATCAGCCGCAGCGTGTCGTGCTCGGCGCGGGCCTTCTTGATCTGCTTGGTGACACCGATCGCGCCGAACGCGGTGGTGGCCATGGACAGGTACGTACCGGACTTGGACTTCTTGAAGTCCTTGGCCTTGGACAGCTTGCTCACAGCGACGGTGCCTCCTCAAGCAGCGGGTGTCCCCACTTTTCCACGAAGGCGGCCTCGACGGCGGCGCCCACCTTGTACAGGCGGTCGTCCTGCATCGCCGGGGCGATGATCTGCAGGCCCACCGGGAGGTTGTCCTCCGGGGCGAGACCGCAGGGCAGCGACATGGCCGCGTTGCCCGCCAGGTTGGTCGGGATGGTGCACAGGTCCGCGAGATACATCGCCATCGGGTCGTCGGCGCGCTCGCCGATCGCGAAGGCGGTGGTCGGGGTCGTCGGGGAGACGATCACGTCGACCTGCTCGAACGCCTTCTCGAAGTCCCGCGTGATGAGGGTGCGGACCTTCTGCGCGGAGCCGTAGTAGGCGTCGTAGTAGCCGCTCGACAGGGCGTACGTGCCGAGCATGATGCGGCGCTTGACCTCGGGGCCGAAGCCGGCCTCGCGGGTCAGGGAGGTGACCTCCTCGGCCGAGTGCGAGCCGTCGTCGCCGGTCCGCAGGCCGTAGCGCAGGCCGTCGAAGCGGGCGAGGTTCGAGGAGCACTCGGAGGGGGCGATCAGGTAGTACGCCGACAGCGCGAGGTCGAAGGACGGGCAGTCCAGCTCGACGATCTCGGCGCCCAGCTCCTTCAGCAGCTCGACGGACTCGTCGAAGCGCTGGATGACGCCGGCCTGGTAGCCCTCGCCGCGGAACTGCTTGACGACGCCGACCCGCATGCCCGACACGCTGCCGTTGCGGGCCGCCTCGACCACCGGCGGGACCGGGGCGTCGATGGACGTGGAGTCCATCGGGTCGTGGCCCGCGATGACCTCGTGCAGCAGGGCCGCGTCCAGGACCGTACGGGCGCAGGGGCCGCCCTGGTCCAGGGAGGAGGAGAAGGCGACCATGCCGAAGCGGGAGACCGCGCCGTACGTCGGCTTCACCCCGACGGTGCCGGTGACGGCGGCCGGCTGGCGGATGGAGCCGCCGGTGTCGGTGCCGATGGCGAGGGGGGCCTCGTACGAGGCGAGCGCGGCGGAGGAACCGCCGCCGGAGCCGCCGGGGATCTTGGTGAGGTCCCAGGGGTTGCCGGTCGGGCCGTAGGCGCTGTTCTCGGTGGAGGACCCCATGGCGAACTCGTCCATGTTGGTCTTGCCGAGGATGACGACGTCGGCGGCCTTGAGGCGCTTGGTGAGCGTCGCGTCGTACGGCGGGATCCAGCCTTCGAGGATCTTCGAGCCGACGGTCGTGGGCACGCCCTCGGTGGTGAAGATGTCCTTGAGCGCGAGCGGGACGCCGGCCAGCGGGCCGAGCTTCTCGCCGCGGGCCCGCTTCTCGTCCACGGCGCGGGCCTGGGCGAGCGCGCCCTCGCGGTCGACGTGCAGGAAGGCGTGCACCTTCTCGTCGACGGCCTCGATGCGGGCGAGGTGGGCCTCGGTGACCGCGACCGCCGTCAGCTCGCCGGAGGCGATCTTCTCGGCGATCTGCGCGGCCGTGAGCTTGATGATGTCCGTCATGGTCACTCCTCCCCCAGGATCTGCGGCACCTTGAAACGCTGCTGTTCCTGGGCGGGGGCGCCGGAGAGCGCCTGCTCGGGGGTGAGCGAGGGACGGACCTCGTCCGCCCGCATGACGTTCGTCAGCGGGAGCGGGTGCGAGGTCGGCGGTACGTCTTGGTCGGCGACCTCACTGACGCGGGCGACCGCGCCGATGATGTCGTCGAGCTGGCCGGCGAAGTGGTCGAGTTCTTCGGGCTTCAGCTCCAGACGCGCCAGCCGGGCGAGGTGGGCGACCTCCTCGCGCGTGATGCCAGGCATGCAGCGATCCTCTGGGGTGAGAGTGTGTTGTTTGGAACCAATCCTATGGGGCGGGGTGGCGTGGCCGTTAAACGGTTTGCCCCGGGGGCGCGCGCTCAGCGGTGCCGGGCCTCCCAGGCGGCACTCTCCAGGAAGTGATTGTCGTACCGCTCCTGTACCTCCAGCAGGCTCTCCGGGCCGAGTTCGCCGAGGCGGACGCGCTGGAGATGGCGGAAGTACTCGAAGCGCTCGACGCCCGGGGCGATGACGACCAGGAGGTCGGCGGTGGAGCCTGGGACGGCGGCGAAGGCATGCGGACGATCCGGCGGTACGACGATCAGATCGCCGCGCTCGGCGGTGACCACGTCCTCGCCGGAGAGCACCTCGGCGGCGCCGTCCAGCAGATAGAACATCTCGGCGGAGCGGTGGTGCACATGCGGCCGGGCCCCGTCGGCGCCCGCCGCGAGCGTGACGCGCACCGTGGACAGGGCGCCGCCGGTGGCACCGCTGTCCGCCAGCAGCCGTACGGCGACGGGGTCCCCGCCGACCACCTCCGCCCCGGCCTCCCGCACCAGCGCGGTGTCATCGAACCTCGGCACGAACAGCGACATGTCCCTCTCCCCAGGTGCGGTGCGATCAGGCCGCGAACAGCAGCGCGGCGCAGACGAGGACCACCACGGCGGTGGCGAAATGTATCCCGAACGCGACGGCCCCGCGCCCGCCGTGCCGCAGGACGATCACCGTGTCGAGGAGCGGGACGAGGGCCACGCAGACCATGAACCAGGCCTCGGCGCGGGCACCGACGAGCGCCAGCAGGACGAGCCCGACGAGGCCGAAGGCGCCGTCCCTGCCGCCCTTGACCGACAGATAGGCGCCGGCGTCGCCCGCGGGGTCGGCGGGGACGCCGTAGCCGGCGGCGGCCGGGGCGGGCCGGAACCAGAAGCGGTAGCCGAGGAAGAGGCAGAACAGGTCGAGCAGGACGGCCAGCGTGTACGCGGCGATGGTCATGACGTCTCCCGTCGGTCCGATTTCCGGCAGTCTGATTTCTAGCAATGCTAGGAACAGGAGTGACGCTAGCAGAGCGCCGATAGATTGCCTAGCGTTGCTAGAATCCGGGTATGACGATCCAGACGCGCAGGGAGCGCGAACGAGCCGAACGCAGGCAGCTGATCGTGACGGCGGCCCGGGAGCTGGCCGAGGCGGAGGGCTGGGACGCGGTGACCACGCGTCGGCTGGCCGCCGAGATCGAGTACAGCCAGCCGGTCCTCTACAGCCACTTCAAGGGCAAGGACGCGATCATGGCGGCGGTCGCGGTCGACGGCTGCGCCGATCTGGCGACCGAGCTACGGCAGGCGCGCGCGGGCGCCGACGGGGTCCGGGACCCACTCGCGGCGGTCGCCCGGACCTACACCGCCTTCGCCCGGCGCCGGCCCGCCCTGTATGACGCGATGTTCACCCACCTGGTGGACCTGCCGTTCGCCACCCCGCAGGCCCCGGCCCCGCTCCAGGACGCCTTCGGCGAGCTGCTGGCCGCGGTGGCGCCGCTCACCACCGAGGAGGACGCCGGCCTGCTGACCGAGACCTTCTGGGCGGCCCTGCACGGCCTGGCGACCCTGATGCGCAGCGGCCGCCTGCCGGAATGGGCGCACGAACGGCGCCTGGAGCTGCTGGTGGACCGGTTCGCGGGGCCGACCAGGAACTGAGGGGACCAGGAGGGACCGAGGGAACCAGGAGGGGCTGAGGGGGCCAGGAGGGGCTGAGGGGACTAGGAAGGGCCGAGAGGCGGCTTGCGGCCGCCCGCCGTCGCCGGAGGCGGGCCGCTTGCCTGGGGGACGGGCACCTCGCCCTCGGGCAAGGGGCGGCGCGTGGGTGAGCCGACGCTGGTCTGGCGGAAGCGCAGCCAGGCCGTCGCCTCCTCCGGCGGCATCGCCGCGGCCACCAGCCACCCCTGCACCGCGTCGCAGCCCAGGTCCCGCAGCCGCTCCCAGGTCTCGTCGTCCTCCACGCCCTCCGCGACGACCAGCAGCCCCAGGGAGTGCGCGAGGTCGATGGTGCAGCGCACGATCTCCGCGTCCTCGGTGTCCACGGCGAGCCGGGCCACGAAGGAGCGGTCGATCTTCAGCTCGCTGACCGGCAGCCGCCGCAGATGCACCAGGGAGGAGTACCCGGTGCCGAAGTCGTCCAGGGACATCTTCACGCCGTGCCCGGTCAGCGCCGCGAGGGTGTCGGCGGCCCGCTGCGGGTCCTCCAGCAGCACATGCTCGGTGATCTCCAGCTGCAACGCGCCCGCCGGCACCCCGTGCCGGGCCAGCCGGGCGGCGACCGAGCCCGCGAAGCCGGGCGTGTGCACATCGCGCGGGGAGACATTGACCGCGACCGGCACCCGGATGCCCCCCGACCGCCAGCGGGCGACCTGTTCGAGGGCGGTCTCCAGAACGTACTCGGTGAGATGGGGCATCAGCCCGGAGGACTCGGCGATCGCGATGAACTCGTCCGGCGGCACCTTCCCGCGCTCCGGGTGCACCCACCGCACCAGCGCCTCAAGACCGGCGACCTGGCCGTCGAAGCGCACCTTGGGCTGGTAGTGCAACTGCACCTCGTGCGCGTCCAGCGCCCGGCGCAGATCGCCGAGGAGGCCGAGCCGGTCCGGGGTGTTGGAGTCCCGCTTGGACTCGTAGACCTCGACGCCCGTACGGTCCCGCTTCGCCTGGTACATGGCCACGTCGGCCCGCCGCAGCAGCCCCTCCGCGTCCATCGCGTGGTCCGGGAAGACGGCGACCCCGGCGCTGGCCTCCAGCACGAGGGTGAGGCCGTCGAGGTCGAGCGGGGAGCTGAGGGCGGTCACCAGGCCGCGGGCGACCCGCATCGCCGAGGTGATGGAGTCGGCGACGGGCAGTAAGACCGCGAACTCGTCGCCGCCGAGCCGGGCCGCCTCCGCGCCGCGCGGCAGGGCGAGCCGCAGCCGCTCGGCGATCTGCAACAGCAGCCGGTCACCGGCGAGATGACCGAGGGTGTCATTGACCGAACGGAAGCGGTCGAGGTCGATCAGCATCAGTGCGGAACGGGCGCCGATGCGGTCCGCGTCGTCCAGCGCGGTCCAGATCCGCTCCTGGAGCCACTGCCGGTTGGGCAGCCCGGTCAGCGGATCGCGCAGCTGCTCCTCGGCGCGGGCGCGGGCCATCCACAGGGCGGAGTCGAGGGCGATGAGGGGGATGGCGAACAGCGGCAGCAGCACCGGCTGGGCGTCGGCGACCACGCACACCAGCGGCGCGATACCGAGCAGCGCCACGGCCACCAGACCCTGCCTGACCAGCGCGGGCCGGGGGACGCTCGGCAGTCCGTGCTCGCGCGGCGCGGTCAGGTACCAGAGCAGGCCCCGGCTGACGGCGAGATAGGCGACGGCGGCCAGCGCGATCTCGGGGGCGGTGGCGAGGCTCCAACTGTGCGCCCGCCAGGGCTGCTCCACGCTGGGCACCCGGCCGAGCGCGCCGAGCAGCAGGGCGGCCACGCCGATGCCGAGGATGTCCGTCGCGCCGTGCAGCACGCCCTGGCGCCAGCGGTGCCGGCGGGCGATGCCGACCAGGACGACGACGGTCAGGCTGACCAGGCCGGCGGGCACCCAGCCAAAGAGCAGCAGCACGGCGAGGGTGAGGGCGGCGCCCGAGCCGGTGCCGCCCCACCAGCGGGCGCGGCCCAGCATGACGAGATGGCCGACGATGATCCCGGTGAGCAGGGCCAGCGACCAGCCGGTGGTGCCGCACGGGAAGAGCGCGTGCCGGCCGCCGAAGGCGCGCAGGAAACCGGCGGTCAGGACGAGGGCCGCGGCCGCCGTGACGGCCGCGGGCAGCGCGGGCCAGGGTCCCGGGCGGCCCGCCTCCGGACGGTCGCGGCCGGACGGACGCGCGGGCGGGTACGGCCGCCGGTGCGCACGGGCCGCAGGGTCTCCCGCCAGGCGAGCGCGCGGCGGCGCAGGCGCAGCCGTGAGTCCGGGGCGACGCTCTCGGTCGGTTCCATTCCCGTCCCTCTCACAGCCGGCGGTGCCCACGCCACGCGGCCCGATGTCCGACACCATCGACGGCTTCGCGCTGAAGAAACCCTTGCCGCGCCCGCGGCGGGCAGGGAAATGCCCCCGTCCGCCGCCGGGCACGGCAGGTGCACAACTCAACACTAGGCCGCGCGGGGCTTCCACGGGCACCGGTCGTCGGCGGTTGCCCGAATGCGCCCGGGGCCACCCGTATGCAACTGGTATGCGCCGAACGGGTGGCCTTCAACCGCTACTCCTCGGTCGGAAGCGCGGCCTCCGTCGCGGCGTCCGGGCCCTGCTCCAACAGGACGCCGAATCCGTCCTCATCGAGCACCGGAACCTTCAATTGCATGGCCTTGTCGTATTTCGATCCCGGATTGTCACCAACGACCACGAAAGAGGTCTTCTTCGAAACCGAGCCGGTCACTTTGGCGCCCCGGCTCTGGAGGGCCTCCTTGGCGCCGTCCCGGGTGAAGTGCTCCAGCGTGCCGGTGACCACCACGGTGAGCCCCTCCAGCGGACGCGGACCCTCCGCCTCCCCGCTGACCTGGTCCTCCAACGGGACGCCCGCGGCCTTCCACTTGCGGACGATCTCGCGGTGCCACTCCTCGGTGAACCACTCCTTGACCGCGGTCGCGATGATGGGGCCGACGCCGTCGGTGGCCGCCAGCTCCTCCTCCGTGGCCTGTTCGATGCGGTCGACCGAGCGGAACTCGCGGGCGAGGGCCTGGGCGGCGACCGGGCCGACGTGCCGGATGGACAGTCCGTTCAGAAAACGGGCCAGTGGACGGGACTTGGCCGCCTCGATGTTCTCCAGCAGCGCGAGGGTGTTCTTCTTCGGCTCGCCCTTCTGGTTGGCGAAGACCGTGACGACCTTCTCCGCACCGGTCTTGGGGTCGCGCTTGGGCAGCCCGCTGTCCGGGTCGAGCACATACGCCTTGATGGGCAGCAGCTTCTCCACCGTCAGGTCGAACAGGTCGCCCTCGTCCACCAGCGGGGGCTCGGCCGGCTCCAGCGGGCGGGTCAGGGCCGCCGCGGCCACCCCGCCGAAGTGCTCGATGTCCAGGCACTCGCGGCCCGCGAGATAGGAGACGCGCTCGCGCAACTGGGCCGGGCACGTACGCCCGTTGGGGCAGCGGAGGTCGATGTCGCCCTCCTTCATGGGCCGCAGCGGGGTGCCGCACTCGGGGCACTCGCCGGGCATCACGAACTCCCGCTCGCCGCCGTCGCGCAGGTCGACCACCGGGCCGAGGATCTCCGGGATGACATCGCCGGCCTTGCGGATCACGACGGTGTCACCGATCAGCACGCCCTTGGCCTTGACGACCTCCTGGTTGTGCAGGGTGGCGAACTCCACCTCGCTGCCCGCGACGGTGACCGGCTCGACCTGGGCGTACGGCGTGACCCGGCCGGTGCGCCCGACGCCCACCTTGATGTCGATGAGCTTGGTGTTGACCTCCTCCGGCGCGTACTTGTAGGCGATGGCCCAGCGGGGGGCGCGCGCGGTGGAGCCGAGGCGGCCCTGGAGACGGATCTCGTCCAGCTTGATGACGGCGCCGTCAATCTCGTGCTCCACGGAGTGGCGGTTCTCGCCGTCGTAGTGCGCGATGAACCCGCGGACGCCGTCCAGGTCGTCGACCACCCGGTTGTGCGAGGAGGTGGGCAGGCCCCAGGTCTTGAGCAGGTCGTACGCCTGGGACAGCCGGGTCATCCCGCTGAAGCCCTCCAGCGCGCCGATGCCGTGCACCACCATGTGCAGCGGGCGGGTGGCGGTGACCCGGGGGTCCTTCTGGCGCAGCGAACCGGCCGCCGCGTTGCGGGGGTTGGCGAAGGGCTTGTCGCCGGCCGCGACCAGACGCTCGTTCAGTTCGAGGAACTTCTCCATCGGGAAGTAGACCTCGCCGCGGATCTCGACCAGGTCGGGGACCTCGTCGCCGCCGAGCCGGTCGGGGATGTCCGCGATCGTACGGACGTTGGGCGTGATGTCCTCGCCGGTGCGGCCGTCGCCGCGGGTCGCGGCGCGGGTGAGGCGGCCGTGTTCGTACGTAAGGTTGACGGCGAGGCCGTCGACCTTCAGCTCGCACAGGAAGTGGTAGGTCTGGTCGCCGAGTTCGCGGGCGATGCGGTCGGCCCAGGCGGCCAGTTCCTCGTCGTTGAAGGTGTTGTCGAGGGAGAGCATGCGCTGGCGGTGCTCGACCGCGGTGAACTCCGTCGCGTACGAACCCGCCACCTTCTGGGTGGGCGAGTCGGGGGTGCGCAGTTCGGGGTACTGCTCCTCCAGCGCCTCCAGGGACTTCAGGAGCTGGTCGAACTCCGCGTCGCTGACGATGGGAGCGTCCTTCACGTAGTACCGGAAGCGGTGCTCCTCGATCTGCTCCGCCAGCTGCGCGTGCCTGTCGCGGGCCTCGGCGGGCACCGCCGTGGTCTCCGCCTGCTTGTCGCCGGCCACCGTGTTGTCCTCCCGTTACTCTGGGTTGTCCGCGAGGGATCTCGCCGCCTGGACGCACTGGGCGAGCGCCCGGCGCGCATAGGCGGGGGAAGCGCCCGCGAGACCGCACGCCGGGGTGAGGGTGACCGCCTCGGCGAGCAGGCCCGGGTGCAAGCCCAGCCTGCGCCACAACGTCCTGACACCCATGACGCTACCGGCAGGGTCTGACAATGGGCCGTCCGTGCCGGGCACGACACCGGCGAACAACCGGGTACCCGCCTCGACGGCCTCACCGATCACGTCGTCGTCACGCTCGGTGAGAAGCGCGAAGTCGAAGGAGACGGCGTCGACGCCGGCCCGGCGCAGCAGCGCGAACGGCACGTCGGGGGCGCAGGAGTGGACGGCGACGGGCCCGTCCGGGTGGGCGCCGACGACGTCGCGCAGGGTGTGCTCGACGAGTTGGCGGTCCACGGCGCGGTGGGTGCGGTAGCCGCTGGCGGTGCGGACCTGGCCGCGCAGTACGGCGGTGAGCGAGGGCTCGTCGAGCTGGAGCAGGACGCGGGCGCCGGGGACCCGGCGCCGGACCTCGGCGAGATGCAGCCGCAGTCCCTCGGCGAGGGAGGCGGCGAGGTCGCGGCAGGCGCCGGGGTCGGAGAGGGCGGCCTCGCCATTGCGCAGCTCCAGGGCGGCGGCGAGCGTCCAGGGCCCGACCGCCTGCACCTTGAGGTCGCCCTCGTACCCCTGGGTGAACTCCTCCAGCGCGTCCAGGTCCTCCCGCAGCCAGCCCCGCGCCCGCCGGGTGTCCCGCCCCGGCCGGTCGCCGAGCCGCCAGCCGCTGGGCTCCACGCGCGCGTACAGCTCGACCAGCATCCCGGCGGTCCGGCCGATCATGTCGGCGCCGGGGCCGCGGGCGGGCAGTTCGGGCAGGTACGGGAAGTCCTCGAAGGATCCGGTGACGGTCTTGACGGCCTCCCGGGCGTCCCCGCCCGGCATGGACCCGACTCCGGTGGCCCCGGCGAACCTGAACACGCTGTTTTCGCTCACCGGAGAAGCCTACGGAACCCGCGGGCGCCGCTCGGCGGCCCGGTCGTACCGTCGGATCAGCGACCCGGTCGTACCGTCAGATCATTGACCTCGGCGTCCCGGGGCAGGTCGAGGGCCATCAGAATCGTCGTGGCCACCGACTCGGGGTCGATCCACTTGCCGGCGTCGTACTCCTTGCCCTCCTGCTGGTGCACCTTCGCCTGCATGGGGCTCGCGGTGCGGCCCGGGTAGACGGAGGTGACGCGGACACCGGAGGCGTGCTCCTCCTGGCGCAGGGCGTCGGCGAGCGCCTTGAGGCCGTGCTTGGAGGCGGCGTAGGCGGCCCAGCCCGCGTGTGCGGCGAGGCCCGCGCCGGAGTTGACGAAGAGGACGTGGCCGCGGGCCGCGCGCAGCTGGGGCAGCAGGAGACGGGTCAGCTCGGCGGGGGCGATGAGGTTGACGTCGAGCTGGTGGCGCCAGGACTTGGGGGTCAGCTCGCCGACCTCGCCGAGGTCCACCACACCGGCGATGTGCAGCAGGGAGTCCACCCGCTCCGGCGGGCTCTGGTGGGAGAACGCCCAGGAGAGCCGGTCCGGTTCGGCGAGGTCGCCGACCAGGGTGCGCGCCCCGGGGAACCCGGCGGCCAGTTCCTTCGCGCGGCCCGCGTCGCGTGCGTGCAGCACGAGTTCGTCCCCGCGCGCGTGCAGCCGGCGGGCGACGGCCGCGCCGATGCCGGAACCGGCCCCGGTGATCACATGTGTAGCCATACCCGCCATGCTCGCATCAGCGGGTGCCCAGCTGCTCCTCCAGGTAGGCGAGGGCGCCGACCGGCTCCTCCGCGAAGAAGACCAGGTCGGCCAGGGGGCGGGGCAGGAAGCCCTCCTCCTCCATGCGGCGGAACTGCTCGCGCAGCCCGTCGTAGAACCCGGCCGTGTTCAGCAGCACCACCGGCTTCTGGGTGCGGCCGTGCTTCTTCAGCTCCAGGATCTCGGTGGCCTCGTCCAGCGTGCCGGTGCCGCCCACCATGATGACCACGGCGTCGGCCTTCTCCAGGAGCAGCTTCTTGCGCTCGGCGAGGTCGGGGGCGATCACCATCTCGTCGGCGGCGGGCCGCGTCTTGTTGGCCAGGAACTCCACGGACACGCCGACCAGCCGGCCGCCCGCCTCCTCCACCCCGTCGGCGACGACCTTCATCAGACCGACGTTGGAGCCGCCCCAGACCAGGGTGTGGCCGCCCTTGCCGATCAGCTTCGCGAACTCGCGGGCGGGGCGGGTGTACCGCTCGTCGAGGTCGGCGGCGGAGAGGAAGACACAGATGTTCATGGTCCCCACCGTACGCGGGAAGAACCGGGCGCCCCACGGCGCTGTCCAGGTATGGCCGAAGGACACATCATCACCATCGAAGCCGGCGAGCGGCACGTGCGCGTGGTGCACGGCGACCAGGTGCTCGCGGAGACCGACCGCCCCCTCGTACTGCGCGAGACCGGCTGCCCGGCGCGCTACTACATCCCGGCCGAGGACGTACGCCTCGACCTGCTGACCCCCTCCGACACCCACACCGTCTGCCCGTTCAAGGGCACGGCGTCCTACTGGTCGCTGCCGGACGCGCCGGACCTGGTCTGGGCGTACCCGGAGCCGAAGCCGGACGTCGCGCCGATCAAGGACCACCTCTGCTTCTACGACGTCGACGTGTCGTGACCGACGAGTCCGGCGTCGTGCGGCAGTCTGCACCGACATGGACAAGAAGACGACTTCACGCGACGGAACCTCCCTCGCCTACTCGGTGAGCGGCCGGGGGCCCGTGGTGATCCTGGTGAGCGGCGCGATGTCCACCGGCGGCACCCTGGCCCCCCTGGCCGAGCGGCTCGCGGACCGGGTGACGGCCGTCGTCTACGACCGCCGGGGCCGCGGCGAAAGCGGCGACACGCCGCCGTACGCGGTGGACCGCGAGGTCGAGGACCTGGCCGCGCTGCTGGAGGCGGTCGGCGGCCACGCCGCGCTGTTCGGCGTCTCCTCCGGCGGCGCGCTGGCGCTGGAGGCGGCGGCGAGCGGGCTGCCGGTCACCCGTACGGCGGTGTACGAGGTGCCGTACGCGGACCATCTGGCGGGCGGCGCCGAGCGGGAGGCCGCCTACAAGCGGGACCTCGGACAGGCGCTCGCGGAGGGTCGGCACGGGGACGCGGTCGAGCTGTTCCTGCGGCTCACCGGGCTCGGCGAGGAGATGATCCAGCGCGCCCGCCAGTCCCCCATGTGGCCGGGCCTGGAGGCCGCCGCGCCGAGCCTCGCGCACGACGACGCCGTGCTGGGCGACGGACTGCTCCCCCGCGCCCGCCTCGCGGCCGTCTCCGTGCCGCTGCTGGCGGTCGCGGGCGGCGCGAGCCCCGAGTGGATGCGGCGGGCCGGCCGGGACATCGCGGACGCGGTGCCCGGCGGCGCGTACCGGGTCCTGGCGGGGCAGACCCACATGGTGGAGCCGGAGGTGCTGGGGCCGGTGCTGGCCGACTTCTTCGCCGCTTAGACGGAAGGGCGGCTTGAAACGGCGGTCACGCCGCCGTCGTCGCCCGGGTGGTGGAGGCGATGGTGGCCGAGCCGACGACGCGCGTGCCGTCGTACAGCACGATCGCCTGGCCGGGGGCGACGCCGCGGACCGGTTCGGTGAAGGTGACGCTCAGTCCGCCGTCGACCGGCTCGGCCCGCACCTCGGTCTCGCCGCCGTGGGCGCGCAGCTGGGCGGTGTAGGTGCCGGGGTCGGTGGGGGCGGTGCCGCACCAGCGGGGCTTGATCGCGGTGAGGGCGGTGACGTCCAGGGCGGCGGCCGGGCCGACGGTGACGGTGTTGTCCACCGGGGAGATGTCGAGGACGTAGCGCGGCTTGCCGTCGGGGGCCGGGGTGCCGATGCGCAGGCCCTTGCGCTGGCCGATGGTGAAGCCGTACGCCCCCTCGTGGGTGCCCAGGCGGGCGCCGGACTCGTCCACGATGTCGCCCTCGGCCTTGCCGAGCCGCCGGGCGAGGAAGCCCTGGGTGTCGCCGTCGGCGATGAAGCAGATGTCGTGCGAGTCGGGCTTCTTGGCCACCGCGAGGCCCCGGCGCTCGGCCTCGGCGCGGATCTCCTCCTTGGTGGTGACCGTGTCGCCGAGCGGGAACATCGCGTGCGCGAGCTGCTTCTCGTCCAGGACGCCGAGCACGTACGACTGGTCCTTGGCCATGTCGGAGGCGCGGTGCAGCTCGCGGGAGCCGTCCGCGCGGACGATCACCTGGGCGTAGTGGCCGGTGCAGACGGCGTCGAAGCCGAGGGCGAGCGCCTTGTCCAGGAGCGCGGCGAACTTGATCTTCTCGTTGCAGCGCAGGCAGGGGTTGGGGGTGCGGCCGGCCTCGTACTCGGCGATGAAGTCCTCGACGACGTCCTCGCGGAAGCGGTCGGCGAGGTCCCACACGTAGAAGGGGATGCCGATGACGTCGGCGGCGCGGCGGGCGTCGCGCGAGTCCTCGATGGTGCAGCAGCCCCGCGCGCCGGTGCGGAAGGACTGGGGGTTGGCGGAGAGCGCGAGATGGACGCCGGTGACGTCATGGCCGGCTTCCGCGGCGCGCGCGGCGGCGACGGCGGAGTCGACCCCGCCGGACATGGCGGCGAGGACGCGGAGGGGGCGCTGCGGGGTCTCAGTCATAACGCTTCCAGGGTACGGGCCGCGGAAAAATCATGGGCCGGGCTCTTTATGTCTGGTATGGGCGGGATTACTCTGATTGCAGACCTACGAGACGAGTGAGGGAGTCCAAGCGGAGTAGCCGACGTCAGCGTGAGACCGCGAGGGATCCGCTGGTGCCGACGTCGACGCTCGGGCTGAGAGGCCGGAAGGTCGCAGGACGGACCGGAAGGCGACCTCCAGACACCTGATCCGGACCATACCGGCGAAGGGAACCCGCCTCGTAGGTCGTTTTTTGTGCCCTGTTTCGGTCCGGGTTCAGGTGAGGCCGGCCGCGCGGGCGCGTTCCACGGCGGGGCCGATGGCCCTCGCGACCTCGTCCACGTCCGCCCGGGTGGAGGTGTGGCCGAGGGAGAAGCGCAGGGTGCCGCGGGCCAGGTCGGGATCGACTCCGGCGGCGAGCAGGACATGGCTGGGCTGGGCGACGCCCGCGGTGCAGGCGGAGCCGGTGGAGCACTCGATGCCCTGGGCGTCCAGCAGGAGCAGCAGGGAGTCGCCCTCGCAGCCGGGGAAGGTGAAGTGCGCGTTGGCGGGCAGCCGGCCGCCGGGGGCGGGGTCGCCGCCGAGGATCGCGTCGGGTACGGCGGCCAGCACGGCGTCGACCAACCGGTCGCGCAGGGCGCCCACTTCACGCTCGAACGCGCCGCGCCGCTCCGCCGCGAGGCGGCCCGCGACGGCGAAGGAGGCGACGGCGGGGACGTCCAGGGTGCCGGAGCGCACATGGCGTTCCTGGCCGCCGCCGTGCAGCACGGGCACCGGGGTGTACTCGCGGCCCAGCAGCAGGGCGCCGATGCCGTACGGGCCGCCGATCTTGTGCCCCGAGACGGTCGCCGCGGCCAGCCCGCTGGCACCGAAGTCGACGGGGACCTGGCCGAACGCCTGGACGGCGTCCGCGTGCAGCGGGACGCCGAACTCGGCGGCCACGTCGGCGAGTTCGCGGATCGGCATGATCGTGCCGATCTCGTTGTTGGCCCACATCACGGTGGCCAGCGCGACGTCCTCGGGAGCGCGGGCGATGGCCTCGCGCAGGGTGTCGGGGTGGACGCGGCCATGGGCGTCGACGGGGAGATACTCGACGGTGGCGCCCTCGTGCTCGCCGAGCCAGTGCACGGCGTCCAGGACGGCGTGGTGCTCGACGGGGCTGGACAGCACGCGGGTGCGGGCGGGGTCGGCGGCGCGGCGGGACCAGTACAGGCCCTTCACGGCGAGATTGTCGGCCTCGGTGCCGCCGGAGGTGAACACGACCTCGCTGGGCCGTGCGCCGAGCGCGTCCGCGAGCAACTCGCGGGATTCCTCGACCGTACGACGGGCCCGGCGGCCGGAGGCGTGCAGGGAGGAGGCGTTGCCCGTGATGCTCAGCTGCGCGGTCAGAGCCTCTGCCGCCTCCGGGAGCATCGGGGTGGTCGCGGCGTGGTCGAGGTAAGCCATGGTGGGGAGATTCTACGGCGCGGCCTTCTCCGCGGCGGCGCGCCCTCCGTCGGCCGCGCCCGCCGTCCCCCGGCACCGTACGAGCCGTCCGCCGGTCACAGGCTCCAGGACACCGTGTTCGAGATCTGGATGGCGATCAGCAGGACGGCGAGGTCGGCGACGCCCAGGGCCAGGCCCAGGTAGGCGCGGCCGCGGCGGACGGTGCCGCGCCACAGGGAGACCGCGGCCAGGGCGATGGCGATCGGGCCGAGGAAGAGGTTCAGGACGAGGAGGCCGAGGAGGCCGAGGATGAAGGACGCGACGGCCATGCCGTCGGCGTCGCGGGTGCGGGCGGGGGCGGGGGCCTCGGTGCGGCCCGCGGCCGGTGCGGTGAGTTGCATGGTGCTCGACTCCCGATGGTCGGTGGCGGTCAGTTGGCCGAGGTGCGCCGACGGCGGCCGAGCCGCTCGCGGACGGCGAAGACGCCGAGCCAGACGGCGATGACGGCGGCCAGTGCGCCGGTGACGGTCAGCGGCGCGTGGGCGACGGTGCCCAGCACCACACCGAGCAGCATGAGTGCGGCGACGAGGAACAGCATGGGATCGGATCCCCCTCCGGGATGCCTCGCGTTCCAGCTCTGTAAAGTTTCGGTGAACAGTTGTAGTAACACTTGTTCACTGACTTTGAGTCTAGCGCCTCCGGCGGCTTTTCAATTCCAGAGAACAGTTGTTAACTGGATGACATGAGTCACACTCTCGGCGCCCGGCAGGCCCAGAAGCAGAAGACCCGGCAGGCGTTCCTCGACGCGGCGCTCGCGCTGCTGGAGGAGCAGAGCCTGAGCAGCCTGGGCCTGCGCGAGGTCACCCGGGCCGTCGGGGTCGCCCCCACCGCCTTCTACCGGCACTTCCGCTCGATCCCCGACCTCGGCGTCGCCCTGGTCGACGAGGCGCTCGGCAGCCTGCACCCGATGGTGCGCGAGACGGTGTCCACGACCGGCGACAGCGAGGAACGCATCTCGCGCGCCGTGGAGTTGATCGCCCACTACGTCGCCGCCCACCCCTCGCACGTCCGCTTCATCGCCCGCGAGCGGCACGGCGGGGTGCAACCGGTGCGCGAGGCCATCGGCGGTCAGCTGGCCCGGTTCGCCGAGGAGGTGAAGGCCGCCCTCGCCCAGGACCCCGAGGCGGCGGGCTGGAGCGACGACGACGTGCTGATGCTCGCGCGGCTGTACGTCGACCAGATGCTGATCAGCGCCTCCCTGTTCCTGGAGGCGCTGGAGGGTCCCGCGGACGAGCGGGACCGGGTGGCCCGGCTGGCCACCCGGCAGCTGCGGCTCATCACCATCGGCCGCGACCACTGGCTGGACTGAACGGCGGGGTCGTCAGCGTTTGGTGCCGCTGTTGAACAGCGAGCGCGACCAGAGGTAGCCGATCAGCGCGATCCCGGCACACCAGGCCAGCGAGATCCACCCGTTGTCGCCGATGGCCGTGCCGCAGAGCAGTCCGCGCAGCGTCTCGATCATCGGCGTGAACGGCTGGTTCTCCGCGAACCAGCGCAGCCCGGGCGACATCGACCCGGCCGGCACGAACGCCGAGCCGAGGAACGGCAGGAACTGGATCAGCAGCGGCTTGTTGCTCGCGGACTCGACCGTCTTGGAGATCAGGCCGAGCGCCACCGACAGCCAGGTCACCGCGAACGCGATGGCCGCGAGCAGACCGGCCGCGGCGAGCCAGCGAAGCGGGCTCGCCCCGGAGCGGAAGCCGACGGCGAGGGCGACGACCACGACCGGGACGCTGCAGAGCATCGTCTGGATGACACTGCCGATGACATGCCCCGTCATGAACGACGAGCGGGTGATGTTCATGGTGCGGAAGCGGTTGATGATGCCCTCGGTCATGTCGTTGCAGACCGCGATCGAGGTCGACATCGAACCGGAGGCCACGCCCATGATGATGATCCCGGGGGTGAGGTAGCCGATGTACGCGTCCCGGCCGCCCATACCCGCGCCGATCGAGCCCCCGAAGGCGTACACGAACAGCAGCAGCATCAGGATCGGCATCATGGCGGCGCCGAGCCCCACGGAGGGGTAGCGGATCGCGTGCTTGAGGTTGCGGCGCAGCATCGTCCGCGAGTCGTGCACGGCGTGGGCGAGCGTGCTCATCGGTTCTCCTTGAGGTGCAGCGGGGCGCCGGATCCTGCGGTGCCCTGGCCGGTGAGGGCGAGGAAGACGTCGTCGAGGTCGGGGGTGTGCACGGAGAAGTCGGCGGCCCGGATACCGGCGGCGTCGAGCCGGTCGAGCAGGGCCCGCAGCGCGTCGAGTCCGCCGTCGCCCGCGACGCGCAGGGCGAGTTCGTCGTCGTCCCGGGCGGCGCCGGGGAAGGCCGCCGCCGCGCGCTCGTACTCGGCGAAGTCGGTGAACCGCAGCCGCACATGGCTGCCGGGGATGCGCGCCTTCAGTTCGTCGGCGGTGCCCTCGGCCACGATCCGGCCGCCGTCCAGCACGGCGATCCGGTCGGCCAACTGGTCGGCCTCCTCCAGGTACTGGGTGGTGAGGAAGACCGTCGTACCGCCCGCGACCAGCTCGCGCACCATCTCCCACATGGTGCGGCGGCTGCGCGGGTCGAGGCCGGTCGTCGGCTCGTCCAGGAAGATCACCTGAGGGTCGCCGACCAGCGTCATGGCGAGGTCGAGCCGGCGGCGCATACCGCCGGAGAAGGTCGCGGCCCGCTTGCGGGCGACGTCCGCGATGCCGAACCGTTCGAGCAACTCGCCTGTACGGGCGCGCCCTTCGCGCTTGTCGAGGCGGAGCAGGTCGGCCATGAGGAGCAGGTTCTCCTCGGCGGTGAGCAGGTCGTCGAGCGCGGCGAACTGCCCGGTGACCCCGATCGCGGCGCGCACCCGGTCCGGGGCGGTGCCGATGTCATGACCGGCGACCTGGGCCTGACCGCCGTCGGCGGCGACGAGCGTGGACAGGATCTGCACGGTGGTGGTCTTGCCTGCCCCGTTGGGCCCGAGCAGCGCGAACACGGTCCCGGCCGGGATGCGCAGATCGATGCCGTCGAGGACGGTCTTGTCGCCGTAGGACTTGCGCAGTTCGAAGGCGGAGACGGCGGCGGGCGGCCGCACATCGCCGCCCTTCCTTGGCGTGGGCATGACAGAAGAAGGCATGACGCCCCCCGTTCGAAGGCTGAGGTGGAGTGAGGCGGAGCGTGCGAAGGACGAGGAAGGACGAGGGTGAGGTGCGCGGGGCGCGGGGCCGGGGCGGCCGCTCAGCGCCGGGCGCGGCGCACGTCGATGTTGCCGTAGCGGGTACGGGCGCGGACCTTGACGGTCTCCTCGGACCGCTCGGGGGCCCCGGAGGCGGTGAGCGTGTTGCGCACATGCCCGCGCTCGGAGTTGACGTCGAGCCAGGCGGCGGTGCCCTCGCGCACGCCGACCTCGATGGCGCCGTAGGAGGTCTCCAACTGGACGCTGCCGCGCACGACTTCGGCGGCGCGCAGGGTGCCGTGGGCGGTGGTGGCGATGACATCGCCCTCGGCGCGCTCGATGTCGATGTCGCCGTTGGCGCCGTTCACCCGCAGTTCGCCGGTCACGATGCCGACGACCGTGCTGCCGTGCGAGTTCTTCAGGACGGCGGGGCCGTGGACGGTGCCGATGCGCAGGCTGCCGGAGCTGGTGGTGATCTCGGCACCGCCCGCGACCTGGTCGATGCTGATCGAGCCGTGGGAGACGGTCACCTTGAGCGGCCCGGCCGTATCGAGGCGGACATCGCCGACCGAGGTCTTCACCCGGGCCTCGCCGAGCCCGCCCTCGCCGAACACCTGGACCCAGGAGCCGCCCACGTCGACGCGTGAGCCCGTGGGCAGTTCGACCGTCACCTCGACGGTGCCGCTGGGTCCGATGAAGGCGCGCTCCTTGGTCCGCACGCTCAGTTCGCCGTTCGCGTAGCTGACCTCGGTCTGCTCGGCGGCCCGTACGTCCCTGCTCCGCTTGCCGCCGGGCAGTACCTCCACGACGGTGTCGGGGCGCTCGCTCGCGATGAACCGGAGGGAACCGGCGCCCACATGGGCGGTGACGGAGATGGGTTCGGGAGTGTCGAAAGCAGGCATGGCTGTGCCGTCCTCATGAGTCCTTGGGGCGTCCCCGCTGGTGGGACGCGGTCTGAGTGAAGCGGTCGGGCGAGGCTCGCGACTAGCGCACCCAGCCCGTGAAGCTCTGTCCGAACGTCTGGGTCTTCTCCGCCGGGCGCGGCCGGGCCCCGCCGTCGACCGCGGCCGACACGGCCCGTACGAGCCAGGCGTTGACGGACAGCCCCTCCCGGCTCGCGGCCTCCTCGGCCCGCGCCTTGAGCTGGGCCGGCAGCCGCAGATTGACCCGGGCGGTGCCGCCCTCGTCGGTGTCGAGGGGCGCCTGCGGCGGCGCGACCGGCTCGGCGGTGGCCTCGACGGGCCCCCCGGTCTCCGGCAGCGTCACCACGAAATCGGGATCCAGCCCCCGCAGCCGCACATCGACCGAGCCGGGCGCCAGGTCCCGGGTGATCTCGTCCATCGCCGCGGACAGCACATTGAGCATCGTCAACCGGGCCGCCGACTCCAGGGGGGCGGTCAGCCGCTCGGCCAGCTCCCGGGCGTCCTCCCCGCCCGCTTCGGCGGCGACGGAGAGTTCGCGGCGGAGGTTGTCGACATAGGGGGTCAGGTCCATGACGCCATCATGGCATCACAGTGGCACCACACGCAAGGGAGAATGGTGTCGCGCGTACGGGAGTCCATGGGAATCGTTGGCATCATGACTCTGACCTGCATAAACGCCCAACGGAAACCTCAGGCACCAAAGTGGCACCGGTCGGGGCCATGTGGCACCGCATGACGCCACGTGGTGCCACATGGCGCTAAGCGTCCGCCGGACCGGCGAACGCCCGGCGGCTGTACGCGAGCAGTTCACGCACCGCCGGGCCCTGTCCGCCCTTCCAGATCAGCGCGAGCAGCGCGGGGGTCTCGACGTCCTCGATCAGGCGGGCGGTGAGCCGGTCGCCGTAGCGCGCGGCCATGGACTCGCTGAGGACGGCGACGGCGAGATCGCGGGCGGCCAGGTCGGCGACGGCGTCGGCGGCGGTGGCCTGGAGGGCGATCACGGGGTGGAGGTCCCGCGCGGCGCACGCCTGGTCGAACACCGTGCGCAGTCCGGTGCCGGGCGGCATGCACACGATCGGGTGGGCGACCAGCTCGGACAGGTGGACCCGGGGCCGCGCGGCCAGCGGATGACCCGGCGGTACGGCGGCGACGAGCCGTTCGCTGATCAGGGTCAGCGTCTCCAGGCCCTCCGGAGCGGCGGCCGCGGCACCGACCAGCGCCAGGTCGACGGCGCCCGCGCGCACCCCCTCGACGAGCCGGTCGGAGTTGTCCTCCAGGAGCGAGAGTTCCACCCCGGGGTGGTCCCGGTGGAACGCGGCGAGGGCGTCGAACAGCGGGGTCACGGTGCAGCCGACGACCATCCCGACGGTGAGCCGCCCACGGATCAGATCGCTCACCTCACCCACCGCCTGCCCGACCGCCCCGGCCGCGGCGAGCGCGGTGCGGGCGTGCGCGAGCGCGGCCTTGCCCGCGACCGTGAGCGTGACCGTGCGCGCCGAGCGGTCGAACAGCTCTGCCCCCAGCTCCCGCTCCAGCCGGCGGATCTGGGCGCTGACGCCGGACTGGCTGATGTGCACCCGCTCGGCGGCCCGGGTGAAGTTCCGCTCCTCGGCGACCGCGACGAAGTACTCCAGCTGCCTCAGTTCCATGACTCTGGATTCTAGTTCTGAGAAGTTCCATCTGTTGGACTTCTGATTGGCTCGCGACCAGGCTGGGAGGCGCCGCGAGGCGGTGACGACGACAGACGGTGTCGGCGGACAGCGTCGTCAGGCATCGCGGGCAGACATCACCGACAGACATCACCGACAGACATCACGGACAGACATCACGGACAAGGAGGAAGCCGTGCCGGAGTACGAGAAGGCCATGCGCCCCGAGGACATCACCCGCTTGTTCGTCGAGCGGTCCAACGCGGGGGACGCGGCCGGGGTCGCCGCGCTCTACGAGGAGGACGCGGTGCTGGCGTACCCGCCGGGCGAGCGGACCGTGGGCCGGGAGGCGATCCGGGAACTGTGGGCGAGGGTGCTGGTGAACCGGCCCCGGTTCGCGCCGGAGCCGCCGCTGCCCACGCTGGTCAGCGGCGACATCGCGCTCACCGCGACCCCGCCGAAGGACGGGACCGGCGCCCGCGCCCAGGTCGCCAGGCGCCAGCCCGACGGCAGCTGGCTGCGGCTGCTGGACCAGCCGGAGTTCGTGGCGCCCGCCCGTTGACCCCGGGCCCCGGGCGCGCCCGGGTCAGGCCAGCCGGACCCGCGCCAGCTGCCGGGACTGGGCCACCAGCCGGTCCTCGCTGTCCCAGACCTCCGCGTCCTCCTCCAGGAAGCCACCGGCGAGGTTGCGGGTGGTGATGGCGACGCGCAGCGGGCCCGGGGCCGGGCGGTGCCGGATGTGGGCCGTCAGTTCGACGGTGGGGACCCAGCCCTTGAGGCCCATCTCGAAGGCGGTCGGCGGCAGCGCGTCCACGGCCAGCAGCAGCGAGAGCGGGTCGGCGTCACGGCCGTCCGCGAGGCCGAACCAGGCGCGCATCTCGCCCTTGCCCGAGGGCTGCCCGAGCGCCCAGCCGAGCGTGGCCGGGTCCAGCTTGAGCAGCAGGCGCTCGGTGATGGCCGAGACGCCCTTGAGCGGGTCGGGGCCGTCGGCCGGGCCGAAGCACTGCTCGTAGGGCGGGATCGCGGGCGGCTTCGCGGTCGTACGGACGTCGTCGGGGAGGCCGGCGAGGTCGCCGTAGGAGGCGAGGACGCGGATGCGTTCGACCTCGTTGCCCTCGTCGTCGTACTGGAAGAGCGAGGCCTGGCCGGTGGAGAGGGTACGGCCGGTGCGGACGGTCTCGGTGCGGATCACGGCCCGGCCCGGCCGGGACGCGGTCAGATAGTGCGCGGAGATGGTGAAGGGGTCCGGGTGCGGCAGGGCGTCCCCGAGGGCCCGGCCGAGCACGGCCAGCAGATAGCCGCCGTTGACGGCGCCGAGAATGGTCCAGCCGGACGAGAGGTCGATGT
This sequence comes from Streptomyces sp. LaBMicrA B280, assembly GCF_049222185.1. Classification (NCBI taxonomy): domain Bacteria; kingdom Bacillati; phylum Actinomycetota; class Actinomycetes; order Kitasatosporales; family Streptomycetaceae; genus Streptomyces; species Streptomyces sp. LaBMicrA B280. The sequence continues at coordinate 89,011 of NZ_JBMJCT010000003.1, forward strand.
CGTAGACCCCCGGCGCGCGGCGGACGACGGCGGTGTCACGGTCGAACTCGCTGTCGCCGGTCACGGCCCGCGACGAGGAGGACGCGGAAGCTGCTTCTGCCATGGCTGAACGGTACAACAGGCAATTACTAAGCGGTAGCTTTTCTGTCTGATCACCCCTCGCCGTCACGGTAGGATTACGGGAGGTGAGGTTTCGGCAATTTCTCGGTAAGTGTCAGGACACGTCCGTAACCCCGGGGCCCTGTTTTCCCTCTATCGGGACATGAGCCTCACCGGGACTCCGTTCCTCTACACGACCGTCGTGCTGGCCGTGATCGCCCTCATACTGCCGCTTCTGCTGTGGTCGAAGATGCGCGGCCCCAAGCACCTGCGCACCGTCGCCCGCGTACTGATGCTGCTGTTCGCCCAGGGCACGGCCGTCACCCTGGTCTTCGTGCTGGTGAACAACCAGAACAACCTGTACGACAACTGGGCCGACCTCTTCGGCACCGGCAGCCATGTCGAGCAGGCCGCCGACCTCGGCCGCGACGGCACCGGCGGCATAGCGGTCAAGCGCCTGCCCAAGGTCAAGCAGACCTTCGCGCAGGCCACGGGGCCCGGCATGCACTCCGCCGGCGGCGTCCGCGTCACCCAGCTCAAGGGCCGGGTCTCCGGCGTCGACGCCGAGGTCTACGTCTGGCTGCCGCCGCAGTACGACGACCCGGCGTACCGGCACAAGAAGTTCCCGGTGGTCGAGGTGCTGCCCGGCTACCCCGGCTCGGCGCGCGCCTGGTTCGGCTCGATGAAGGCCCATGAGCAGCTGCTGCCGCTGATGAAGAGCGGCCAGGTCGCCCCCTTCATCATGGTCGCCCCGCGCACCAACCTGCTGGCCGGTGTGGACACCGGCTGCGCCAACATCCCGGGGCAGGTCAACGCCGACACCTGGCTGAGCATCGACGTGCCCAAGATGGTCATGGACAACTTCCGCGCCCAGCCGGCCCCGCAGGGCTGGGCCATCGCCGGGTACTCGGCGGGCGCCCAGTGCGCGGTCAAGCTGGCCGTGGCGCACCCGGACCGCTACAAGGCCGCGGTGAGCATGTCGGGCTACAACGACCCGATCGGCGAGCGCAACTCGCTGGCCGCGCAGAACCCCACCCTGCGCGCCGAGAACAACCCCTACCTGCTGCTGAAGAAGGCCACCGTGGCGCCGCCCATCGCGCTCTACCTCTCCGGCGAGTCCGGTGACGGCTACGAGGCGGGCATGGCGCTGCAGTCCGTCGCCAAGGCGCCGACCACCGTGCACGTGGTCTTCCTGCCGAAGAGCGCGGGCGGTCACACGATGGCGCTGTGGCGGCCGCAGGTGCCCGACGTGTTCCGCTGGCTCACCCTCCAGATGGGCCAGAGCCACGCCAAGGGCCGGGACCACTCCGTCCCCGGCACCCCCGGCACCGGTGTCGGCGCCCCCGCCGGGACGGCCGCGGCCGGGAGCACCGGTACTACTCCTCGGTCACCGTCGACCGGCGGTTCCACGCACGCGGAGCTCGCCAGTGGTACCGCATCGCGAGCAGACGCAGCACAAAAGCGGTGACGGCCGCGATCCCACTGGTGAGGGGGGTCAGCGCGTCGTAGCGGATGCACAGCGCCACCATGCCCGCGCCGACCATCGCCGGGACCGCGTACAGATCGCGGTCCCAGCGCAGCAGCGAGGGCACCTCGTTGGCCACCAGGTCGCGCAGCACACCGCCGCCGACCGCGGTGGCCAGGCCCAGCGTCGCCGACGCGGTCAGGCCGAGGCCGTAGCCGTACGCCTTCGTCGTACCGCTGACGCAGAACAGGCCGAGGCCGGCCGCGTCGAAGACCAGCACCGCCGTCTGGATCCGCTCCACGTGCGGGTGCAGGAAGAAGACGACGAGCGTGGCGAGCAGCGGGGTGACGAAGTACCCGAGGTCCGTGAAGGCGGCCGGGGGCAGGGCCCCGATCACCACATCGCGGAAGAGTCCCCCGCCCAGCGCGGTGACCTCGGCGAGCACGGCCATGCCGAACACGTCGAAGTTCTTCCGGACGGCCAGCAGCGCGCCGGAGATCGCGAAGACGAAGATGCCGATCACGTCGAGCGTGTGCTGGACGGAGGGGCTGAAGAACTGTTGGAGCTGCACCCTGACATTCTCACCTGTCGACCGGGCTGAACCTTACAAAGCCAGGTTTACAGGGCGGGTTTACCTGTGGTGAACAGCCAGGTGTCGAACAGATCGCCGAGTTGCTGTCCGCTGATCCGCTCGGCGAGGCGGATGAAGTCGGCGGTGTCGGCGTTGCCGTGCCGGTGCAGCCGGGTCCAGGCGGGGAGCAGCCTGAAGAACGCCTTGTCGCCGATCCGCTCGCGCAGCACCTGGAGGGTCATGGCGCCGCGGTCGTAGACGGCGTCGGCGAACATCGTGTCCCGCTGCGGGTCGGCGACCTTCGTCTGCCAGAAGTGCGAGTCGGCCGGGTACGCGGCGTAGTCGGCGAGGAACGCGTCATGGGCGCTGCGGGTGCCCCGGTGCTCGGCCCACAGCCACTGGGCGTAGGTGGCGAAGCCCTCGTTGAGCCAGATGTCCTTCCACTGGGCCACGCTCACCGAGTCACCGAACCACTGGTGGGCCAGCTCGTGCACGATGGTCGTCTCGTTGCGCACGGCGGAGTACGCCGGCTTGGACTGCACCTCCAGCGAGAACCCGGCCTCGGGCATGTCGTCCACGATCGCGCCGGTCTCCTCGAACGGGTAAGGCCCGAAGATCTTCGACCAGTAGTCGGTGGCCTCCGCGGTGACCCCGTACACATCGACCTTGTTCGAGTTCTTCAGCACCGGGTCGACGGCGACGTAGATCGGGATGCCGCCGGGGGTGCGGCCGGTGCGGACGTCGAACTTCCCGATGGTGGCGGTGGCGAGATAGGTCGCCATCGGCTCGGACTCCCGCCAGTGGGTGTACGTCGAACCGCCCCGGTCGCGGGTCGACACCAGCCGCCCGTTGGAGACGGCGGTCAGGCCCTTCGGCGCCTTGATCCGGATGTCGTAGGTGGCCTTGTCGGAGGGGTGGTCGCTGGACGGGAACCAGGTGGAGGCGGCGTTGGGCTCGCAGGCCACGAAGACGCCGTCGGGTGTCTTCATCCAGCCGTACTCGGAGCCGAAGACGATGGGCCCGGTCAGCGGCTGGGGCACGCCGCCGTAGGTGACGCGCACGGTGAAGCGCCGGTTCTTGGCGAGGGGGCCGCGCGGGGTGACGGTGACCTCGGCGCCGTTCCGGCTGAACCGGGCGTTCCTTCCGTCGACCTGGATCCGGGTGATCTCCAGCTGCTGGAGGTCCAGATCGAAGGAGGAGAGGTTCTGGGTGGCGCGGGCGGTGAGGGTCGTACGGCCGTCCAGGCGGCCGGTGCCCGGGGCGTACGCCAGGTCGAGGTCGTAGTGCAGCGCGTCGAAGCCGCCGTTGCCCAGCTCGGGGAAGTAGGGGTCGCCGATGCCGGGGGCGCCGGGGGTGGGGGCCGGGGCGGCGGCGATGAGCAGGAAGGAGGCCGCGGCGGTGGCCAGGACCCCCGCACGTGCCGAACGGGAGAGTGCCATGAGTCGTCCCTTTCGAGCGTGTACCGATCAGCTGTCGGACACGGGCGACTCTGCACTCTCCCGTTCAGGCATGTACATGCCCTTGCGCGAACCGGCCTCGGGCGGCGGGCCTTTTCGGCTACCCGCCCTTCGGCTTCGGGGACTTGGGGGCGGCGGCGGGCTCCGGGTCAGCGGCGGCGCCCTCCGGCGAGGAGCCGGACTCGGCAGCGGCCTCCACCTCATCCTCGGGCGCGGCGTCCGCCTCCGCCTCCGGCTCGGAAGCGGACGCGGACTCGGACTCGGACTCGGACGCAGGCTCCGGCTTCGCGTCCGACGCCGACGAAGTCCCGGCCAGGGCGCCGGACTTGGCCTCGGATCCGGCCTCGACCTCACCCTCGGCCGCCGACTCCGACTCGGTCTCGGCCTCCGCCGCAGACACACCCTCGGACTCGGACGCGGACTCAGCCGCAACCTCCGCCTGCGAGTCGGACTCCGGCTCCGGCGAAGTCTCGCTAACGGGCGTGGACTTGGCCTCGGCCTCCTCGGCGGCAGGCTCCGACGCCGTCTCGGTCGCGGCCTCCGGCTTGGCGTCAGCCGCGGATTCCGACGAAGTCTCCTTCGCGGCCTCGGACTTGGTCTCGGACTTGGCCTCGGGCTCAGACTCGGACTTGGTCTCAGGCTCGGCCTCGGGCTCGGCCGCGGCCTCCGGCTCTCCCGTCAGGACCGCGTCCGGTACCAGCTCCGACGCCTCCTTCGCCGCCGACAGCAGGACCGTGTCCTGCGGGGCCTGGTCGGCGAAGTTCTCCGGGTGGTGGCAGGCGACCCGCTGGCCCGGCTTCAGCTCGACCAGCTGGGGTTCGGTGGTCCGGCAGATCTCCGTGGCCTTCCAGCACCGGGTGTGGAAGCGGCAGCCCGACGGCGGGGCGATCGGCGAGGGCACATCGCCGCGCAGCAGGATGCGCTCGCTCTTGTGGCCCCGGCGCTTGGTGTCCGGCACCGGCACCGCCGACATCAGCGCCTTGGTGTACGGGTGCATCGGCGCCTCGTACAGGGCGTTGCGGTCGGCCAGTTCGACGATCTTGCCGAGGTACATCACCGCGATCCGGTCCGAGACGTGCCGGACGACGGAGAGGTCGTGCGCGATGATGACGTAGGTCAGGCCCAGCTCCTGCTGGAGGTCGTCCATGAGGTTGACGACCTGGGCCTGGATCGACACGTCCAGCGCGGACACCGGCTCGTCGGCCACCACCAGCTTCGGCTTCAGGGCGAGCGCGCGGGCGATGCCGATGCGCTGGCGCTGGCCGCCGGAGAACTCGTGCGGGTAGCGGTTGTAGTGCTCGGGGCTCAGCCCGACCAGTTCGAGCAGCCGCTGGACCTCCTTCTTCACCCCGCCCTCCGGCTCGACGCCCTGGAGCCGGAACGGCGCCGAGATGATCGAGCCGATGGTGTGCCGGGGGTTCAGGGAGCCGTACGGGTCCTGGAAGATCATCTGGATGTCGCGGCGCAGCGGACGCATCTCGCCGGTGGACAGCCGGGTGATGTCCTGGCCCTCGAAGGAGATCGAGCCGCCGGTCGGGTCCTGGAGGCGGGTGATGACCCGGCCCATGGTCGACTTGCCGCAGCCCGACTCACCGACGACGCCCAGGGTCTCGCCCTTGCGCACCTCGAAGTCGATGCCGTCGACGGCCTTCACCGCGCCGACCTGGCGGCGCAGGATGCCCTTCTTGATCGGGAAGTGCTTGGTCAGGTTCTCGACCTTGAGCAGCACCTCGCGCTCGTCCGGAGCCGACGCCTGCTCGGGTACCGCGGCCTGCGCGGCGGTGTCCGTCTTCTTCGTCTCACTCACAGCTTCGGCGCAATCTCTTCGGTCCAGATCCGCTCACGGTCCTCGGCCGGCAGGTGGCAGGCGGACCAGTGTCCGGCGCCGACCAGCCGCAGCTCGGGGCGCACCGTGCGGCTGACGTTCTCCGCGGGGACGTCCGCGTACGGGCAGCGCGGGTGGAAGGCACAGCCCGAGGGGACGTTGATGAGGCTCGGCGGCTGGCCCTTGACCGGGATGAGCCGTTCGGAGGTCTCCCGGTCGATGCGGGGCATCGAGCCGAGCAGGCCCCAGGTGTAGGGGTGCTGCGGCTTCTCGAAGACCTCGGCGGCGGCGCCGCGCTCCACGCACCGGCCGCCGTACATCACGAGGACGTCGTCGGCGATCTCGGCGACCACGCCGAGGTCGTGCGTGATCATGATGACCGCGGAGCCGAACTCCTTCTGGAGGTCGCGGATCAGGTCGAGGATCTGCGCCTGGACGGTCACGTCGAGGGCGGTGGTCGGCTCGTCCGCGATGAGCAGTTCGGGGTTGTTGACCAGCGCCATGGCGATCATGGCGCGCTGGCGCATACCGCCGGAGAACTCGTGCGGGTAGCCGTCGACGCGCTTGGCCGGCTCGGGGATGCCGACGCGGTCGAGCATCTCGATGGCGCGCGTGCGCGCTTCCTTCTTGCTGACCTTGTGGTGCACCCGGTACGCCTCGACGATCTGGTCGCCGACCTTGTAGTAGGGGTGCATCGCGGACAGCGGGTCCTGGAAGATCATCGCCATGTCGCGGCCGCGGAGCCTGCGCACCTCGTCCGGGGAGGCGCCGACCAGTTCCTTGCCGTTCAGCCAGATCTCGCCGGACATCCGGACGTTCTTGCCGCGCGCGCCGAGCCGGTGCAGGCCCATGACGGCGAGCGAGGTGACGGACTTGCCCGAACCGGACTCGCCGACGATGGCGAGGGTCTTGCCCTTGTCCACCGAGAAGGAGAGCCCGTCGACGGACTTGACGATGCCGTCGTCGGTCGGGAAGTGCACCTTGAGGTCGCGGACCTCCAGGAAGGCCGAGGGCGCCTTGGCGGTGGCTTCCTCGCCCGCTTCGGTCTTGGAGAGTTCGGTCACGAGAGCCTCACCCGCGGGTCGGCGGCGGCGTAGAGCACGTCCACCAGGAGATTTGCGATGACGACGAAGATGGCGGCGAGCAGGGTCACGCCGAGGATCTTCGGCAGGTCGTTGTCGGTGATGCCCTGCACCGCGTACTGGCCGACGCCGGGCAGCGAGAACACGTACTCGGTGATCACCGCGCCGCCGAGCAGCAGACCGACGTCCATGCCGAAGACGGTGATGATCGGGGTGAGGGCGGCCCGCAGACCGTGCCGGACGACGACCGTGCGTTCGGGCAGGCCCTTGGCGCGGGCCGTGCGGATGAAGTCCTCATTCATCGTCTCCAGCATGCCCGAGCGGGTGAGCCGGGCGTAGATCGCGGAGTACAGCAGCGCCAGCGAACACCACGCGGGGAACAGGGTGTTGGCCCATTGCGCGGGGTTCTCGGTGAACGGGACGTAGGTGCGGCCGAAGATCGGCCAGGTGTAGGTGAAGAGCAGGATCGCCAGGTTGCCCGTGAAGAACATGGGCAGCGAGACGCCGGCGAGGGCCACGCCCATGAAGGTGCGGTCGAACAGCGAGCGCGGCTTGAGCGCGGAGATGACACCGACGGCCACACCGGAGAGCAGCCAGAGCACGGCGGCACCCACGGCCAGCGAGAGGGTGATCGGGATACGCGAGGTGAGCTGCGACCAGACCGCGACGTGATCCTTGAAGGAGTAGCCGAAGCAGGGGACGTCGCAGTGCACCGTCTTGGGACCGAGGTTGTAGTCGGTGCCGACCACGATGCCCTTGATGAAGTGCCAGTACTGGACGTAAAGGGGCTGGTCCAGACCGAGGTTGTGCTTGACCGCGGCGATGTCCGCCTTCGACGGGCTCTTTCCGATGTACTGCTGCGCCAGTTGATCCGCTGACTGGCCCACGAGCCGTGGCAGCAGGAAGAAGATGGCGAAGGTGACCGCGGTGACGACCAGCAGCAGGATCACTGCCGCGAACGTCCGGCGGAGGATGTACGAGATCACGGGGACCGGCGCTGGTGCCCGCGGGCGGCGAAACCCGCGGGCACCAATGCCTTCACCTGCCTTCCGGGGCTGCTACTTCTTCGTGGTGCCGAGGTTGAGGTAGTCGTACTGACCGCTGAAGGCCGCCGTGGAGACCACGTTGGTGGCGTACGGCGAGCGGTACAGCAGAACCTTGAAGTAGGTCAGCGGGACCAGGACGGCGTCGTCCATCGCCTGCTTGTCGATCTGCGCGTAGATGGCGTTGCGCTTGGCCGTGTCCGGCTCGGCGATCGCCTGCGCGAGCAGGTCGTCGACCTTCTTGTTCGAGTACTGCGACAGGGCGGTGTTGCCGGACTGGCTGATCGCCTTGCTGTTCAGGATCTGCTGCAGGAAGCCGTAGCCGGAGGGCCAGTCGGCACCCCACTGCATCATCATCAGGCCGATGTTCTGCTTCTCGGTGAACTTCGGCACGCCCGCGTAGTCGGTGAAGTACTTGCCCGCCGGGTACTGCTTCAGCGTGGCGTTGATGCCGACCTTCTTCAGCGAGTTGATGATCGCGGTGGCCGCGTCCACCTCGCCCGGACGGTCGGAGCGGGCCGAGATGTTGGTGTTGATCGTCTTCTGACCGCAGGCCTTCAGCTGGTCCTTGGCCTTGGCGACGTCACCCTTGTTGCCCGGGGTCGCGTAGGCGTCCGCCTTCGCGTAGCCGGTGATGTCCGGCGGCAGGACGGTGGAGGCGATGTCACCGCGGATCGGGCCGCCCATGGCGGTCTGCACGGAGACCTTGTCGATGGCGTACTCGACGGCCTTGCGGCAGGCGACGTTGGTGAACGGCTTCAGCTTGGTGTTGATCGCCGCGTAGACCAGACGGCCGCCGTACGTGTTGTCCGTGTTGGCCTTGCCGTCCGCGGAGTTGAGCAGGTCCGCCTGGGTGGAGGCCTGGACGCCGGTGCCGCCGAGGTCGACGGTGGCGTCGCCGGACTGCAGGTCCTTGTCGATCGTGTCGGGGTTGACCTTCAGGTTGACCACGATCTTGCTGGCCAGCTGCTTGCGCAGCGGGTCGGTCTTCGGGTCCCAGTTCTTGTTCGGGACCAGCACGGCCTGCTTGCCGTCCTGGTAGCTCTGGAACTGGTACGAGCCGGAGGAGACGATGTGCTTGACGTAGTCGACGCCGTCGTCCTTGGACTGCGGCACCGGGGCCGTCTCCGGCGTGGCGACCAGGTAGTCGAACTCCTGGAAGGCACGGTTGAGGTGGAAGACGATCGTGGTGGCGTCCGGGGTCTCGATCGAGGACAGGCCCTTGGCGCTCTTGTCCTTGTAGGGACCCTTGTACTTGTCGCCGTCCTTCATGAACTGCTGGAAGTAGTTCGGACCGAGCGAGAGCACGTCACGCGCGAAGTTCGACCGCTCGACGGCGTACTTGACGTCCTTCGAGGTGATCGGGGAGCCGTCCTGGTACTTCAGGCCCGAGCGCAGCTTGTACGTCCAGGTCTTGCCGCCGTCGCTGGAGACGCCCTTGCTCGCCGCGAGGTCCGGGACCAGGGTGTTGCCCTTGGAGCCGGGGGCGGGCTCGAACGTCATCAGCGGACGCGCGTAGAGACGGCTGAAGTTGTACATGTACGCGTAGTACGTGTTGCCCGGGTCGAACGAGTCCGGCACGTCCGACATCTCATAGGTGACGGTGCCACCCTTTTTGTCGGACGCGTTGACGACGCTCTTGGTCGCCGCGTTGGCGCCGGCCGCCTTCGGAGTGTCCTTGTTGTCATCGGCCTTGCTGCAGCCTGCGAGCAACAGGCTTGCGGAGCCGATGGCCGCGACCGCGGCCAGCGCTGACCTTCGCATGATGGTCTGCTTCCCCTCCATTGATCGGAAAACTTGGGTGAGCTCTCTGGCTGCCTAGCGGCTGCGCGGGTCGAGAGCGTCGCGGAGACCGTCGCCGAGCAGGTTGAACGCGAGGACGGTGATGAAGATGGCGAGGCCGGGCACGATCATGTACTGGGGATCGACCTGGTAGTAGGTGACCGCTTCGCGGAGCATGCCGCCCCAGGAGGCCTGCGGGGGCTGGATGCCCACACCGAGGAAGCTCAGGGACGCCTCGAAGAGGATGTTGGTCGGGATGAGCAGCGTCGAGTAGACGATGATCGGGCCGACCAGGTTCGGCATCAGCTCGCGGAAGAGGATGTACGGGGCCTTGGCGCCCATGCCGCGGGCCGCGTCGACGAACTCGCGCTCGCGCAGGGCCAGGGTCTGGCCGCGCACGATCCGGCCCAGATAGGGCCAGTTGAAGAAGCCGATCACGAAGATGAGCACGCTGAGGTGGAGCGGCAGACCGTTCAGTCCGAAGGCGCCGCCCTGGAGCGTTGCGGAGATCGCGATGGCGAACAGCAGCAACGGGAAGGCGAGGAAGGTGTCCATCAGCCGGCTGATGATCGAGTCGACCCGGCCGCCGTAGTAGCCCGCGATCACGCCCATGATCGCGCCGATCACATTGGACAGGATCGTGGCGCCGAAGGCGACGACCAGCGAGACCCAGGAGCCCTCCAGGATGCGGGTGGCGATGTCCCGGCCGAACTTCGGGTCCACACCGAGCGGGTGGTCCAGGCTCATGCCGCCCAGGCCGCCCTTGGGCAGCGAGGTGTCGGGGACGATCAGGTCCTGGTGGAAGGCGTTGGGGTCGAGGCCGAAGGCGGCCTGCAGGGGGCGCGAGAGGATGGCCAGCAGGATCAGCAGGATCACGATGACGCCGCCGGCCACGGCGACTCTGTCCCGCTTGAAGCGGGTCCAGGCGATCTGGCCCAGGGAACGACCCTCGATCTGCCCCTTGTCGGCTCCCGCGAGCACAGCCTCAGGCTGCGCCTCGGCTGCCGCCCCGGTGGTCTCGATCGGTGCGGTCACGATGTGCGACCCCTCTCGCCGGTGGTGACCGGCCTGCGCTGCCGCGGTTTGCGGCTTTGTCGACTTGCAAGCGAACACGAGTTTGGAAGGCTCGTGGTCTGAGTGGGGAGTCTTCAGCGTCCTTGCGATCACTCGCCAGAGCTGACGGTGAAAGTATGCGCAACCGTGATGCACCGCGGAGGATTCCGTTATCCGGACAGTGGGTAACGACCCCCGGACGTGGGTCAGTTGGGACACAACGCCGTAATGCCGCGGTTCGGGAATTAGGGCGGGAACGGCACCGGAAGCGACGGAACCTCAGTAACCGCCGTGCACCGGCGGATAGCCGTAACCCGGCGCCGGGGCCTGGAGTTGGGGTGCCGGGTGGCCGGCCGGGGCGGCGACGTGGGCCTCGCGGTCGTAGAACGGCCGGGCCTGGGCGCGCATCCACATCACGACCGGGTCGTGGTCGTCGGTCAGCGCGACCGTGGAGACGGGCAGGCCCTCGGGGACGGCGCCGACGGAGCGCTGCATCATCGCGCGCACCGAGTCGACCGCGGCGGGCGAGGTCTCGTACAGGTCCAGACCGATGGCGAGGTACGGCGCCCCGAGCGCGGGCTGCACCCAGGCGCGGCGCAGCGAGCGCAGGGCGGGGGTGCGGTGGGCGTGCTGCGCGAGCAGGGCGTAGAACTGCGGGATCTCGATGCCGGGTTCGGTCAGCCTGAGGGGGCCCGCGGGCTGCCGGTCCAGGCCGGTGGCGATGCGGCGCAGGTCCAGCCAGGGGATGCCGACGCCGCCGCCGGGGGCGTGCGGGTTGAGCCAGAGACCGTAGTGGTCGGGGTAGAGGGTGCGGGCGACGTCCAGGCCGTCGACCACCTCGTACGAGCGGTTCCAGCCGCTGGCGGACAGCTCCTGGGCGGAGGTGACGCACGGCGCGTAGTGGCAGCCGCCGACCTCCATGTCCCCGTACTGGGCGTCCGGGGAGCCGGCCTGGCCGTGCCACAGCAGCATCCAGATCTGGCCGGCGGAGGGGGTGGCGAGCGCGCGAAGCAGGGCCTCGTAGGCGTCGTAGCGTCCGGGCGTGACGTGGCGGAGCGTGTGTTCGACGCTTCCGCTGTGGGTGGCGCTCACCTTGTCATGCCCTTCTTCTCCCTCGTGCCCCGCGTGTGGAGACAGCTTATGCGCCGACGGGCGCGGGGCCCGTTGTCCGTTCGCCCAGGCCGCGGCTGGGGCCCGCCGGGCAGGCACCTAGCGGATGTAGAAGGGTCGGACGCTTGACTTCAGCCATTCGGCCACCGGGTCGTCCGTCACGTCCAGCAGGATCAGGTTGACCGGCCAGGCGGTCGGGATCTGGCCGAGGGCGCGGCCCAGGGCCTCCAGGGGCAGGGCGCGGAAGTCGCCCTCCCACTGGGAGAGTTCCACGCCGACGAACATGACCGGGTCGGCGTTCTCGACGACGGCCAGGCAGCGGCGGGCGGTGATGACCACGCCGGTCGCGGCGAACTCGGCGGACGCGGCGGAGAGGAAGTCGACCGGGTCGTCCTGCCAGTCGGGCTCGAACAGCCGGACGCGGCCGCCGCCGGCGGGGCCGTCCAGCGGGGTGTGTCCGGCGCGGCACAGCTCGGCGACGGCCTCCGGCGGGAGCGGGATGCCGACCGTGCCCCCGGGGTTCACCGCGATGCCCGCCTGCGGGGGCAGGCCGCGGGCGAACTCCACGGCCGGGGCGATGGTGTACGACAGGTGGGAGCCGACGGCCTGGTGGAACTGCTCCTCCGAGCTGAACACCGGCACGTACGCCTGGCCCTCGATGTCCAGGGTGGGCAGGTCCAGCGGGCCGCTGCCGGGTCCGCCGCCGGACGGCAGCGGCACCCAGACGAAGCTGCGGCCGAGGACCTCGATGATCCGGCCGCCCGCCGTGGGTATGCCGAGGGAGGCCGAGAGCACCTCCTCCAGTTCATTGCCGGGCCAACCGCCGTGCGGGTGGGGGTGTGTCTGTGCCGGGAAGTCCGCGGGAACGTCCGCCGGGAAGTCCATCTGCCTACCGCCTGCTGGGAACCACTGCTGGGACCATGAAGGCTAACGGGTACCGGTGACAGAGCCGTACTCCATGAACACGATCCGCTGTACGGCGTCTGCCGCGGCCCGGTCCAGGAGCACCGCGGAGCCGCAGCCCGCGGGCACCTCCCCCCGCCCGACCGCCCCCAGCAGCCGGGCCGTCGTACGCCGGTGGCGGCCGAAGGCGCGGGGGGAGACGGTGCGGCCGCGCTCGCGCTGGCCCGTGCGGGCCGTCTCCTCGGACACGTCCAGCAGGAGCAGGTGCAGGGTGGCGCCGGAGCGGCGGGCGGCGCGGGCCAGCCAGGCGCGCACCCAGGGCTGGGTGCCGCAGTCGTGCACCACCAGGGCGGTCCCCGTGCGCAGGGCGCGGCGCAGCGACCGGTAGTGCGCGGCGCGCACCAGGGGGCGGTAGACGGCGTACGGCAGGAAGCGGGGCAGGCGGGCGGCGAAGCGGGCCCGGGTGTCCTGGGAGTCGACGCGGCGGGCGGTGACCGCGCGGCGCATCAGCGTGGACTTGCCGCTGCCGGGCAGCCCGGTGAGCACCACGATGTCCCGGGGGCCGAAGCGGAGGGTGTCCGGGCCCCGGGCGGCCCGGCCGCGCAGGTCGAGCACGGCGGGCGCGGCGGGCGCGGGGCGGGCGGCCACCCGCTCGTGGGCCGCGGGGCTTCTCGGCGCCGGGATACCGGTCGCGTGCGCCATGGTCCTGTTCACCGTGATCGTCCTCCCCTTGTGGTTCGCAATCTCCATGCCCGGTGGAAGTAAAGGGAAGGTAATGCCCGGTGGGCCACGGGCGGGTGCGCGTACCGCTACGGCTCGGTTACGGATGCGACCCCTGACGGGCGGGGGCGCGACGTGCAATGATGTGGCCGCCAACTGCATACCGGCCGTTTGAATCCGCGCGGGAGAGTCCCCAGCAGGCTTCGCTGGGGCGCCGAAGGAGCAAGTCCCTCCCTTGAATCTCTCAGGCCCCGTTACCGCGCGGGCGAGGCACATCTGAAAAGCGGGCCGCCGTGACGGCTGCCCCACCCAAGGTGCAAACCGTGATCGCCTCCGTGGCGGTCCCGGCGAACCTCTCAGGTTCCGATGACAGATGGGGAGGAACGTTCCTCGCCCCATCCCTGTTGCCCTGGGAGACGACCGACCGATGAGCAGTACCGAACTCCGACACACCGCGCTGGACGCCGTGCACCGCTCGCTCGGTGCGACGATGACCGACTTCGCGGGCTGGGACATGCCGCTCCGCTACGGCTCCGAGCGCGACGAGCACCTGGCCGTGCGGACCAAGGCGGGCCTGTTCGACCTCTCCCACATGGGCGAGATCACCGTCAGGGGCCCCGAGGCCGCCGACTTCCTGAACATGGCCCTGGTCGGCAACATCGCCTCCGTCGGCGTCGGCCGCGCCCGCTACACGATGATCGTGCGGGCCGACGGCGGCATCCTGGACGACCTGATCGTCTACCGGCTCGCCGAGACCGAGTACATGGTCGTCGCCAACGCCTCCAACGCCCAGGTGGTCCTGGACGCGCTGGACGAGCGCTCCGCCGGCCTCGACGTCGAGGTGCGCGACGACCGGGACGCCTACGCCCTGCTCGCGATCCAGGGCCCGGCCTCCCCCGGCATCCTGAAGTCCCTCACCGACGCCGACCTGGACGGTCTGAAGTACTACGCGGGCCTGCCCGGCACCGTCGCCGGCGTCCCCGCGCTGATCGCCCGCACCGGCTACACCGGCGAGGACGGCTTCGAGCTGTTCGTCAAGCCCGAGCACGCCGTCGAGCTGTGGCAGGCGCTGACCAAGGCCGGCGAGGGCGTCGGCCTGGTGCCCTGCGGCCTGTCCTGCCGCGACACGCTGCGCCTGGAGGCGGGCATGCCGCTGTACGGGCACGAGCTGAACACCTCGCTGACCCCCTTCGACGCCGGGCTCGGCCGCGTGGTCAAGTTCGAGAAGGAGGGCGACTTCGTGGGGCGCGCCGCGCTCGTCGAGGCCGCCGAGCGCGCCGCGCAGAACCCCCCGCGGGTCCTGGTCGGCCTGATCGCCGAGGGTCGTCGGGTGCCGCGCGCCGGGTACCCGGTCGTCGCCGGCGGCGAGGTGATCGGCGAGGTCACCTCCGGTGCCCCCTCCCCCACCCTGGGCAAGCCGATCGCCATGGCCTACGTCGAGGCGGCGCACGCGGCGCCCGGCACCGAGGGCGTAGGCGTGGACATCCGCGGCACGCACGAGCCCTACGAGGTCGTCGCGCTGCCGTTCTACAAGCGCCAGAAGTAGACAGCGAGCCCGGTCGCGCCCCCGCCCCCGACGGGCGGGCACGTGACCCTGCGCACATTCGCCCGCCCACCGGCGGCCACCAGCGTCCCCCCGTCATCAGCACTCCCGCGCGTACAGGAGAATTCAGGCCATGAGCAACCCCCAGCAGCTGCGCTACAGCAAGGAGCACGAGTGGCTGTCGGCCGCCGACAACGGCGTCTCGACGGTCGGCATCACCGAGTTCGCGGCCAACGCGCTCGGCGATGTGGTCTACGCCCAGCTCCCCGAGGTCGGCTCCACCGTCGAGGCGGGCGAGACCTGTGGTGAGCTGGAGTCCACCAAGTCGGTCTCCGACCTGTACTCCCCGGTCACCGGCGAGATCACCGCGATCAACGAGAACGTCGTCGACGACCCGTCGCTGGTGAACTCCGAGCCCTTCGAGGGCGGCTGGCTGTTCAAGGTACGCGTCGCGGGCGAGCCGGCCGACCTGCTCTCCGCCGCCGAGTACGACGCCCACATCGCCGGCTGAGGAGTCATAAGCGCATGACTGTCCTGAACACGCCCCTGCACGAGCTGGACCCGGAGATCGCCGCCGCGGTCGACGCCGAGCTGCTCCGCCAGCAGGCCACGCTGGAGATGATCGCGTCCGAGAACTTCGCGCCGCTCGCGGTGATGGAGGCCCAGGGCTCGGTCCTCACCAACAAGTACGCCGAGGGCTACCCGGGCCGCCGCTACTACGGCGGCTGCGAGCACGTCGACGTGGCCGAGCAGATCGCCATCGACCGGGTCAAGGAGCTGTTCGGCGCCGAGTACGCCA
This sequence comes from Streptomyces sp. LaBMicrA B280, assembly GCF_049222185.1. NCBI lineage: Bacteria > Bacillati > Actinomycetota > Actinomycetes > Kitasatosporales > Streptomycetaceae > Streptomyces > Streptomyces sp. LaBMicrA B280. The sequence goes on from NZ_JBMJCT010000003.1 coordinate 104,463, forward strand.
ATGTGCAGCCCCACTCCGGCGCCTCCGCCAACCAGGCGGCCCTGTTCGCGCTGGCCCAGCCCGGGGACACCATCCTCGGCCTGGACCTGGCGCACGGCGGCCACCTGACCCACGGCATGCGGCTGAACTTCTCCGGCAAGCAGTTCAACGTGGTCGCGTACCACGTGGACGAGGAGAGCGGCCTGGTCGACATGGCCGAGGTCGAGCGGCTCGCCAAGGAGCACCGCCCCAAGGTCATCATCGCGGGCTGGTCCGCGTACCCGCGCGAGCTGGACTTCGCCGAGTTCCGCCGGATCGCCGACGAGGTCGAGGCGTACCTGTGGGTCGACATGGCGCACTTCGCGGGCCTCGTCGCCGCCGGTCTGCACCCGAACCCGGTCGAGCACGCGGACGTGGTCACCTCCACGACGCACAAGACCCTGGGCGGCCCGCGCGGCGGCATCATCCTCGCGAAGAAGGAGTTCGCGAAGAAGCTGAACTCGTCCGTCTTCCCGGGCTTCCAGGGCGGTCCCCTGGAGCACGTGATCGCGGCCAAGGCGGTGTCCTTCAAGGTCGCGGCCTCCGAGGGCTTCAAGGAGCGCCAGCGCCGTACGGTGGACGGTGCCCGTATCCTCGCCGAGCGTCTGACGGCCGAGGACGCCCGCGCCGCCGGGGTCAACGTGCTGTCCGGCGGTACGGACGTGCACCTGATCCTGGTCGACCTGCGCGCCTCCGAGCTGGACGGCCAGCAGGCCGAGGACCGGCTGCACGAGGTCGGCATCACGGTCAACCGCAACGCGGTCCCGAACGACCCGCGTCCCCCGATGGTCACCTCGGGCCTGCGGATCGGCACGCCCGCGCTCGCGACCCGCGGCTTCACGGCCGAGGACTTCGCCGAGGTCGCGGACGTGATCGCCGAGGCGCTGAAGCCGTCGTACGACGCCTCGGCACTGAAGGCACGGGTCAAGGCCCTGGCCGACAAGCACCCCCTGTACCCGGGTCTGTCCAAGTAATTCCCCGGTGGGGTACTCGCCGACGAGTACCCCACCACTGCCCCAAGGAGTGACCGTGGCCATCTCGGTCTTCGACCTGTTCTCGATCGGCATCGGCCCGTCCAGCTCCCACACGGTCGGCCCGATGCGCGCGGCGCGCATGTTCGCGCACCGGCTGCGCAACGAGGAACTGCTGGCCTCGGTCGCCTCCCTGCGCTGCGAGCTGTACGGCTCGCTCGGCGCGACCGGACACGGCCACGGCACCCCCAAGGCGGTGCTGCTCGGCCTGGAGGGCGCCTCCCCGCGCACGGTCGACGTGGAATCCGCCGACGAGCGGGTGGAGTCGATCAAGAACTCGGGCCGTCTCTCGCTCCTCGGCGAGCGCGAGATCGCCTTCTCCTTCGACGACGACCTGGTCCTGCACCGCCGCAAGGCCCTGCCGTACCACGCCAACGGCATGACGATATGGGCGTACGACGCCTCGGGCGCGGAGCTGCTCAGCAAGACGTACTACTCGGTCGGCGGCGGCTTCGTGGTGGACGAGGACGCGGTCGGCGCGGACCGGATCGTGCTGGACGACACGGTCCTGAAGTACCCCTTCCGCACCGGCGACGAACTGCTGCGCCTGACCAAGGAGACCGGCCTGTCGATCTCCTCCCTGATGCTGGAGAACGAGCGGGCCTGGCGCACCGAGGAGGAGATTCGGGCGGGCCTGCTGGAGATCTGGCGGGTCATGCGGGCATGCGTGCAGCGCGGTCTGACCCGTGAGGGCATCCTGCCGGGCGGGCTCAAGGTCCGCCGCCGGGCGGCCGTCTCCGCGCGCCAGCTGCGGGCCGAGGGCGAGCCGCTGGCACGGGCGATGGAGTGGATCACGCTCTACGCGATGGCGGTGAACGAGGAGAACGCGGCCGGTGGCCGGGTGGTGACCGCCCCGACGAACGGCGCGGCCGGCATCATCCCCGCGGTGCTGCACTACTACATCAACTTCGTGCCGGGCGCGGACGAGGACGGCGTGGTCCGCTTCCTGCTGTCCGCGGGCGCGATCGGCATGCTCTTCAAGGAGAACGCCTCCATCTCCGGCGCCGAGGTCGGCTGCCAGGGCGAGGTCGGCTCCGCGTGCTCCATGGCCGCGGGCGCGCTCGCCGAGGTGCTGGGCGGCACGCCCGAACAGGTGGAGAACGCGGCCGAGATCGGCATGGAGCACAACCTGGGCCTGACCTGCGACCCGGTCGGCGGCCTCGTGCAGATCCCGTGCATCGAACGCAACGGCATGGCCGCGGTGAAGGCGGTCACCGCCGCCAAGATGGCGATGCGCGGCGACGGTTCCCACATGGTCTCCCTCGACAAGGTCATCAAGACCATGAAGGAGACCGGCGCGGACATGTCCGTGAAGTACAAGGAGACGGCGCGGGGTGGGCTCGCGGTGAATATCATCGAGTGCTGACATTTACTTGGCCGGTCCGCGGAACGATCATGGTTGCATGGACCGACCGAGTCAGCTCATCGAGTGCGGGGAATTCCTCCTTCGGCGTTTACGGGGGCAGCGTGATTTCGTTCAACTGTTCACGTTGATAGAGGAATCCCGGGATCATCTGCGGCCCTGGATGCCGTGGGCCGACGGCCATGACGAGCAGAGCACCCGGGATCTGCTGGAGAGTTCCGCTTCCAAATGGGAGAGCGGCGAACTCTACAACTACGTCGTCGCGGAGAATGACAAGCTCATCGGCATGTGCCAGGCGTATCGGGCCGAGCCCCGGGGGTGCCGGCTGGGGTACTGGCTGCATCCCTCGGCCGTGGGGCGGGGCATCGCCACGAGGGCGACGGCGGCGCTGGGCCGGGAGATGTTCGCGCTGGCGGACGTGGGGTACCTGGAGATCGCGCACGACCTGGCGAACGCCCCCAGTCGCGCCGTTCCGCGCCGGCTGGGCTTCACCGAGCTCCGGCGTGAGCAGGCGCCACCGCCGGCGGCTCCGTCCGGCTGCGGAATCGATGTGATCTGGCGTCTGAACCGCCCCGCGACCGGGGGCAAGTTTCCGGGGGGCCGTGCGGGGGGCACAAACTCTGCATGCTCCACGGCATCGACGTAAGTTCCTTCCAGTCCACGTCATATGACACGGACGGGCTCTCCTTCGTCTTCATGAAGGCGACCGAGGGCCGTTCGTATGTGAACCCCCGCCTCACCGCGCAGACCAAGACCGGCCGCGACGCCGGACTGGTCGTGGGTTTCTATCACTTCCTGTGGCCGGGCAATCTCACCGCCCAGGCCGACTACTTCCTCCAGCACGCTCCGGAACGCGCCGGCGACATCCTGGCCGTCGACTGGGAACCCACGAGCGACGGCACTCACGCCAGCAACGCGGACAAGGACTCCTTCATCCGCAAACTGAAACAACTGCGGCCGCACAACAAGGTCGTGCTCTACACCAACAGAGACTTCTGGCTGAACATCGACCGCACCTCTTACGCGGGCGACGGCCTCTGGATCGCCGACTACGTCACCGCGGGCAAGCCCCGGATCAAGGCCAAATGGCGTTTCCACCAATACGCGAGCCAGCCCCATGACAAGGACGTGGCCGACTTCGCCTCCACGGCGGCGCTCAAGGAGTGGGCGGGCGGCTGAGGCGCGCAGGGGTGCCCGCTCCGGAGAACGGGGCACCCCTGCCGACCCGGGTCACTTGTTCAGGTAGGTCCAGAACTCGTCGAAGGACAGGACCTGGTCGCCGTTGAGGTCACGGGACTTGATGATGGCTTCGGCGACCGTGTCGGTGACATTCCAGTCGCCTCCCTGGGCCAGGGCGGACTTGAATTCGGCGGCGGTGATGAAACCGTCGCCGTCCACGTCGATCCGCTGGAATTCCTTGCGTGCTTCCTCGATGTCCGCCACCGATCCGCCCCTTTTGCTCGTGTTTCTTGTGCCCATGCAGGCGTACTGACGCTGGTCAGATTAGCTGTCCGTGCGGGCGCGCAGTGCCGCGACCACCCAGGCGAAGTCCTCGGCGTGCGGCGGCGCGGGGGCGCGGTTGACCAGGGCGATGAGTTCGCGGTAGCGGGCGACGCGGTCGTTGAAGCCGGCCGTCATGCGCTCCAGGACGTCCGCGCGCGGGGCGTCGCCGAAGAGTTCGCGCAGCACGGGCTCCGCCTCCGGTGAGTCCGGGGCGATGCCGCGCTCGCGGGCCGGGGCCGCCAGTTCCACCAGCCGCCTGGCGAACCAGAGCGAACGGCCGCGGGCCTCCCCCGGTGCCCCGTCCGCCGAGTTGAGCTCCATCGCCCGGCGCATCTGCGCGCGGAACTCCGGGTCCTGGAGCATCTCCGCCAGCTCCACCCACGCGTCCACCTCTTCGGGCGTCGGGTCCGGCGCCAGGTCCACCGTGGTGGCGCGCAGCCGCTCCCGCACCTCGGGGTCCACGGCGTCGAGCCCCTGGAGGGCCTCCGCCACGAACTCCGCCATGATCCGCTGCCGTTCGGCCGCCGACAGCCGGGCCAGTTTGTTCATCAGGGTCATCTCCTTCGCGGTCGAGTCACGTCGTGCGACCGACGACAGCACCGCACGGGTCACCTTCAGCGACCTGATCTGCGCGTCCAGCGCGGCCACGTGCGTCGCCGCGACCTGTGCCACGGTCCGCTCTCCCGCCAGCACACGTCGCACGTCGTCCAGGCCGAGCCCCAGTTCGCGCAGGGTCCGGATCAGCTCCAGGCGAGCGACGCCCTGGGCGTCGTACAGCCGGTAGCCGCCCGGTGAGCGGGTCACCGGGGTGAGCACGCCCTCGTCCGACCAGTAGCGGATGGTGCGCACGGTCAGTCCGGTGGCCCGTGCCAGCTCGCCGATGGTGAGAAGTCCGGTGCCGTCGTCGTTCATGTCTGGGAGTCTGGGCCTTCCAGTGGGTGGAGACTCAAGGGGTGGCGTCATGGAGTCCGTGCGGGAGATTCTCGACGGTGTGGCGCGGGGCGTGTTCCCGCCGGCGGACGGCCGTACGACGGTCCTGCCTCAGCCCGGGCCCCGGCATGCGGGCGTACTGGCGTTCACCGGGCACTCCGTCGTCGTCACGGACGAGGACCCCGCCTGGGTGTACGACACGCTGCGCGGCCTGGACTGCGATCCGCTGGCGGCCGCCCTGCACCCGCGCTTCCTGGCCGCGCTGCTGGAGCGCACCGGGCGGCGGGCGGAGACGGTGGACGCGGTGCTGGTGGCCGGCCCGCTCCCCGGCGTCCCCCCGCTCGCGCTGACGGAGATCCGGGACGCCGGTCATCCCCGGATCAGGTACGCGCGCGAGCGCCGCGAGGAGGTGCGGGCCTGGCAGGCGGACGGCGGGGTGCTGGTGACGGGGCGCGGGACGGCCGGACGCCTCGAGGTCTCGGTGGAGGTGGACGAGGGGGCCCGGGAGCAGGGGCTGGGGCGGCGGCTCGCGTACGCGGCCAGGCGGCTCGCCGCGGAGCCCGTCTGGGCGCAGGTGGCGCCGGGGAACGCCCGGAGCCTGCGGGCGTTCCAGGCGGCCGGGTACGGGGCCGTCGGCGCGGAGCTGCTGCTGCTCCCCGGCTCAGCGGAAGACGCCCGTGTGCCCCAGTGAGTAGCGGCCCGGCTGGGGATAGACCGCGAGGCCGTGCGGGCCGCTGCCGACCGGGATGCGGGCCAGTTCCCTGCCGGTGCGGGTGTCGATGGCGTACACCTCGGCGTCGTAGCGGCCGGAGAGCCACAGGACCTTGCCGTCGGCGGAGACGCCGCCCATGTCGGGGCTGCCGCCGCCGGGCAGTTCCCACTTCTTGGTGAGCTTGTTCCGGGCGAAGTCGAAGATGGAGATGGTGCCCTCGCCCCGGTTGGAGACGTACATCTCGCGGGAGTCGCGGCTGATGTAGAGGCCGTGCGCGCCCTTGCCGGTGGAGAGCAGGGTCGGCTTGGTGAACCGGTCGCCGTCCAGCACCCACACCCCGTTGGCCATCATGTCCGCGATGTAGAACCGCTTGCCGTCCGGGGAGACCTTGACGTCCTGCGGCATGGAGCCGTGCACGGGCAGCTTCTCCTGGCCGACCACCGCCATCCGCGCGGTGTCGACCTTGAGGATCTCGCCGCTGAACTCGCAGGAGACGATGAAGTAGCGGCCGTCGCGGGAGAAGTCCGCGTGGTTGACGCCGTAGCAGCTGACCGGCACCGCCTTGACGGTCCTCATGGTGTGGGCGTCGCGGAAGACCAGCTGCCGGTCCATGGAGGCCATGACGATCGCGTACTTGCCGTCGGGCGTGAAGTACAGGTTGTACGGGTCGTGCACGGCGACCGGCTTGCCCGCCTTGCCGGTGCGGGGGTCGAGGGGGGTGAGGCTGTTGCCGAGGTCGTTGTTGACCCACAGGGTCTTCAGGTCCCAGGAGGGCACCACGTGCTGGGGCTGGCGGCCGACCGGGATGGTGTCGATGACCTTGTAGGTGGCGGGGTCGATGACGGTGACCGTGTCGGAGTTGGTGTTGGGGACGTACACCCGGGAGGGGAAGTCCTTGACCACCGGGGAGAGCAGCCCCGGCCGGTCCGCCGCGTAGATGTCCGCCGGGTCCTCGACCGGGGGCATGCCGGGCAGCACGTTCACCCGCGCCTGGTCCACCTGCGGCTGGGCCGGCGGCTTGCTGCCGACGGCCTCGTTCGCGCGGTGCGCGCCCTGGCCGCTGCACGCGGACACCAGGGCCAGGGCGGTGAGGGCGGCACCGGCGGCCAGCCGGCGGGCGGCTTTCGTGGTTCGCATCAGCTCAGCAGCTCCGTGGTGGTGACGGCGCGCAGTTCGCGGCGGTCGAGTTCGGTGAGGAGGCCGGGGAGAGCGGCGACCGTGTCCTCATAACCGAAATGCAAACTCACCACCGAGCCCTCGCGCACCTCCGAGAGGACCTTGCGGGTGACGGCGGCGGCGCCGGGACGGGTGTAGTCGAGCGAGTCGACGTCGTACGACAGCACGTGCGGGTAGCCCACTTGGCGGGCCAGCCCGGCGACGAGCGCGGAGGCGGTGGGCGCGCGGGACGGGCGGAACCAGGTGCCGATGGAGCCGGTGAGCCTGCTGAGCCGGTCGGCGCAGTCGGTGATCTCCTTGCGGGCGTCGGCCTCGGCGAGGTCGTTGACGGAGATGTGCCGCTGCGTGTGGTTGCCGAGGTCGTGGCCGCCGTCGAGGATGCGGCGGGCGATGTCGGGATGTTCGTCCAGCCAGGTGCCGACGGCGAGCACGGTGAGGTGGGCGCCGTGCCGTTCGGCGGTCTCCAGCAGGGTGTGGGCGATGGCCGGGTCGCCCTGGCCGTGGAAGGTGAGCGCGACCCGGGGGCGGGTGCGCGGGCCGTGGGTGATCTGGGCCGGCTGCCCCGGGTAGGCGCGGGGCGCGGGGGCCGGACGGGTGGGAGACGGGGACCGCACGGCGGAGTCGGGGGTGGTCCGTGCGGTGGTGGACTGCGCGGCGGCAGTGGTCTTCGGGCCCGTGCCGCAGCCGGCGGCGAGCGCGCCGCCCGCGACGAGTCCGGCGCCCGCGCGCAGCGCGGCACGGCGGTTGGTGGTGGTCACCCGCGCCATTTAAGGGATGAAAGGTAAGAAAAGCGCGTTTTGTCCGACTTGATGTCGGGAGGCGTGCCGCGCCCGCCGCCGTCGCGCGTCGCTACCGCTCGTTCACCCGCATCTCGAACCAGGTCGTCTTGCCGCGCGGCAGCAGATCGACGCCCCAGCGGTCGGAGAGCTTGTCGACCAGGAACAGGCCCCGGCCGCTGATGTCCAGCTCCTGGACCGGCATCAGACAGGGCAGCCCCCGGGAGGGGTCGCGCACCTCGACGCGCATCCAGCCGGGGCGGCAGCGCATGCGCAGCCCGAAGACGCGGGCGCCGGTGTGCCGTACCGCGTTGCCGACCAGTTCGGACACCAGCAGGACCGTATCCTCGGCCAGCTTGGGGGTGAGCCGCCAGGTGCGCAGGACCACGACCTGGGCGAGGCGACGGGCGGTGGCGGCGGATTCCGGGCGGGAGGGCAGCTGCACCTCACGCTCCGTCGGATTGCCGAACAGTTCGAGCGCCTTGAGCGCCTGTTCGTCCTCGACCGTGGGCGACCAGCGCCCCGCGGAAGCGCGGCTGTGTCCCCGCGGCTGTTCGATGCCCTCCAGCCCCGCCATGCCCCCATGATGGCCGTCGCGCGGCGCCTTGGGGGCCGTTCCGGAGGAATACGCCCCCCGTACGCCCCCGCCGTGCACCGGACGATCGGCATATGCCGATGGCATGTCACTGGCCGGTACACCCCGGCTGAGCTGCGAGGACGACTCAGTTCCGGGCAATCGCGGGGCTCCCTCGACCAGACAGACTTAAGGGTGCCTTAAGGCTCCCATAATCCGCCCCATCGAGGGACCCGTATGAGACGACACGTCAACTGCTGGTGGACTCAAGGGAGTTCAGTTGCGTTTTAAAGGAAATCCGAGCCGACTCCCACCAACCCCGGGTCGCCTAAAGGAACTTGGCCTTTCCGGGGCCCTCCTCCACGAAGCTGCGCATGCCGCGCTCGCGGTCCTCGGTGGCGAACAGACCCGCGAACCAGTTGCGTTCGACGGCGAGCCCGGTGTCGATGTCGGTCTCCAGGCCGACGTCGACGGCCTCCTTGGCGGCGCGCAGCGCGACGGCCGGGCCCTGGGCGAGTTTCGCGGCCCAGGTGTGCGCCTGCTCGTAGACCTCGGCGGCCGGGACGACCCGGTCCACCAGGCCGATCGCGAGGGCCTCGTCGGCCTTGACCATCCGGCCGGTGAAGATGAGGTCCTTGGCCTTGGAGGGGCCGACCAGGCGGGGCAGGCGCTGAGTGCCGCCGGCGCCCGGGATCAGGCCGAGCAGGATCTCGGGCTGGCCGAGCTTGGCGTTGTCGGCGGCGATGCGGTAGTCGGCGCACAGGGCCAGTTCGCAGCCGCCGCCGAGGGCGTAGCCGGTGATGGCGGCCACGACGGGCTTGGGGATGCGGGCCACGGCGGTGAACGCGTCCTGGAGGCCGCGGGAGCGCAGGACCATCGCGGTGTGGTCCATGTTCTGCATCTCCTTGATGTCCGCGCCCGCCGCGAACACCCGCTCCCCGCCGTAGATCACCACGGCGCGCACGTCGTCGCGGCGCGTGGCCTCCTCGGCGAGTTCCCTCAGCCGGTCCTGGGTGGCGACGTCCAGCGCGTTCATCGGGGGGCGGTCGAGACGCAGGGTGCCGACGCCTTCGGCGACATCAAGAGTGACGGTCATACGGCTCAGGTTAACGGCGACTAACGGCGGCGGGGGGGGGGGGGGGGGGGGAGACAACCCCCCCCCCCCCCCCCCCCCCCCCCCCCCCCCCCCCCCCCCCCCCCCCCCCCCCCCCCCCCCCCCTCCCCCCGGGGGGGGGGGGGGGGGGGGGGGGGGGGGGGGGGGGGGGGGGGGGGGGGGGGGGGGGGGGGGGGGGGGGGAAAAGGGAAAGAAAAAAAAAAACCCCCCCACGCCGCGCGGACCTACTTCTTCCAGTCCGCCCAGGACATGTTCCAGCCGTTGAGCCCGTTCCCCGGGAGCACCGTCTTCTCGTGGGAGTTCTTGACGACCACCACATCGCCGAGGATCGAGTGGTCGAAGAACCAGGCGGCCGGCGTCGAGGAGTCGTAGCCGCCCTTCACGTCGCGCAGGCCGATGCAGCCGTGGCTGGCGTTGAAGTTGCCGAAGGCGCCGCCGCCCCAGTAGTTGCCGTGCACGAAGGTGCCGGAGCCGGTCAGGCGCATGGCGTGCGGGACGTCCTTGATGTCGTACTCGCCGCCGTAGCCGACCGTGTCGCCGTTCATCCGGGTCACGGACAGCTTCTCGCTGATGACCATCCGCCCGTTCCAGGTGTCGTAACCGGGCTTGCCGGTGGTCACCGGGAGGGTCTTGATCACCTTGCCGTCGCGGGTGACCTTCATCGTGTGCTTGCTCGCGTCCACGACGGAGACCTGGCTGCGGCCGATGGTGAACGACACCGTCTTGTGCTGCTTGCCGTAGACGCCGTCGCGGCCCTCGACGCCGTCCAGGTCGAGGTCGACGGTGACCTTGGTGCCGGCCTTCCAGTAGTTCTCGGGGCGGAAGTCGAGGCGGTCGTTGCCGAACCAGTGGCCCTCGACGTCGACCGGCGGTTCCGTCTTGACCTTGATGGACTTCTCGACGGCGCCCGGGTGGGTGATGCCCCGGGAGAAGTTCACGGAGAACGGCATGCCGACGCCGACGGTGGAGCCGTCCTCGGGCGTGAAGGTGCCGATGAAGGTGCTCTTCGGGGTGACGGTGGTGAAGCTGGAGTCCTTGGTGGTGCTCTTGCCGTCGGTGTCCTTGGCGACGGCGTGCACCGTGTACTTGGTGTCGGCGGCCAGATGGGCGGACGGCGTCCAGGAGCCGCCGTCGCCGGTGATGCTGCCGTCGACCTTCGCGCCCTTGGCGTCCTTGACGGTGACCTCGGTCAACTTTCCCCGGGCCGCGCTGACTTTGAGGGCGCCGTCGGTGGCGACGCCCGTGGCCCCCTGCTCCGGGGCGATGCTGACGGCGGCCGTGGAGGGCCGGCCCTGCTGGGTCGCGGCACCCTTGCCGTCGTCCTTGCCACCCCCGCCGCCCCCGCCGCACGCCGCCAGCGACAGCACCAGGGAGCCGGCTATGAGCCCCCCTGCCGCGCGCCGCCGCCTCGCCACCGACGCCCCCGATATCGGCCGCACGTTCACGTCGTTCTCCCCTCGCAGGGCCTGCTCGGCCCGCTCCCCACCACAGTTGGTGCGCGAATATTAACTGCCCGGATTTGAGCGGGGTGTCAGGCGAATGTCACCGTTCCGTCGCAACTTCCGCCCGGCACCCGCACCGGCCCCCCGCGCACCGCTTCGTGGCCTCCCACGTGGTTATTTCACCGCGGTGCCCGCCTTCCATGCGCCCCACGTCAGGTTCCACCCACCGAACCCGTTGCCGGGGTCGACGGTCTTGTCCTGGCTGTTGACGATCTCCACCACGTCACCGATGAGGCTGCGGTCGAAGAACCATCCGGCGGGGGTGTCCGAACTGCCGCCCTGGACGTCCCTGAGGCCCACACAGCCATGGCTGACGTTGGCCACGCCGGGGGCGGTCGGGTCCCAGTAGTTGCCGTGCAGGAAGGTGCCGGAGTCGGTGAGCCGCATGGCGTGCGGGACGTCCGGGATGTCGTACTCACCGCCGAAGCCGACCGTCTGACTGTTCATCCGGGTCTCCTCCAGCATCTCCATCACCACCATCTTGCCGTTGTAGGTGGGGTTCGCCGGGGCGCCCGCGGTGATCGGGACGGTGGCCAGCAGCCGGCCGTCGCGCCGCACCTCCATGGTGTGCGCCGCCGCGTCGACCAGGGAGGTCTGGCTGCGCCCGATGGTGAAGGAGAACGACTTGGACTGGAGCCCGTAGACGCCCTTGGCGGCCTCGACGTCCCGCAGCCCGAGGTCGACGGTGACCTTGGTGCCCGGCTTCCAGTACCGCTCCGGGCGGAAGTCGAGCCGGTTCTTGCCGAACCAGTGGGGGCGGATCTCCACCGCGGGCCGCGCCGTGACCCGCACCGCGCGCTCGACCGCGGCCTTGTTCACGATGTCCGTGCTGAAGGCCAGGGAGACGATCTCCCCGGTGCCGACCAGGGAGCGGTTCTCCGGGGTGGCGTAGGCGATGAAGCGTTTGCCGGGGACGTAGGTGGTGAAGGACGCGTGCCGGGCCGAGCGGCGCCCGCCCGAGTCCAGCGCCACCGCGTCCACGGTGTACCTGGCGGCGAGCGCCAGCTTGTCGTCGTCCGGCGCCCAGGTCAGCCCGTCGGCGCTGAGGTGCCCGGGGACCGGGGTGGCCCGCGCGTCCTGTTCCTTGACGACCTTCACCTTCTCCAGGCGGCCGTCGGGCACCCGCACCCGCAGCCGCCGGCTCTGCGGGACGGCCGTGCCGCCGTCGTTCGGGGTCACCCGGATGGCGTCCCGGGGTGCCGAGGTTCCGCCGGGTCTGCCGCCCAGGCCCAGCGGGCCCGAGCCGCCCGCGGAGCATCCGGCCAGCAGTCCGGCCCATGTCAGTACGGCCGCCAGTGCGGCCCCCGCGCGCCGTGCGCGCCCATGTACGTGCCTCACGCGCTGCTCAACGACCGGGCACGCTCCGGGGAAACGTGAGTGCGAGCCATGCGGTGGGCAGAACTGTGGGAAGGACGACACGTCGGGGAGCCGATCGCCGCGCCCGTACCGGAGCCGAGGGGCGCGGCCGCACCGGGTGGCCGGGTCCGCCGGCGGCCCGGGGCGCCGTGCCGTACCGGGTCCGTCCGGGTGCCTTCGGGCCCGCCCGGCGACCCGGCGCGGCGGGCTGCGCCGCTCCCGGGCCGAGCCACTGGAAGAGGGGCCGACAGGTGACGAGCGCAGCCGAGCAGCGGGCACCGGCCGGAGGGCGGGCCGCGGCGCCCTCGACGAACGGCGCCCGGATCTCCCCGGTGCCCGGGCCGCCGGTGTGGCCGGGCGCGCCGACGCCGCTGGGGGCCCGGTTCCGGGTCGGCCCGGACGGGGTGGCGGGCACCAACTTCGCGCTGTGGGCGGCCGGGGCGCGGGCGGTCCGGCTGTGCCTGTTCGACGCGGACGGCCGGGAGACCCGGGTCCCGCTGACCGAGCTGACGCACGAGATCTGGCACGGCTTCGTGCCGGGCGTGGGGCCCGGACAGCGCTACGGCTACCGGGTGGACGGCCGCTGGGACCCGTGGACCGGCGCCCGCTGGAACCCCGCGAAGCTGCTCCTCGATCCGTACGCGCGCGCGGTGGACGGCGAGTTCACCCTGCCGGCCGAGGTGTACGGCCATGTGCGGGACTGGCCGGAGCAGCATGCCGCCGACACGGTGCGCGACGAGCGGGACTCGGCGCCGTACGTCCCGAAGGGTGTCGTCGTCCACGATGACGACGACTGGTCCGACGACCGCCGCCCCAAGACGCCCTGGGCGGACTCGGTCATCTACGAGCTGCACGTACGCGGCTTCACCAAGCTGCACCCCGGCATCCCCGAAGAGCTGCGCGGCACCTACGCCGGGCTCGCCCACCCGGCCGCGATCGAGCACCTGGTGGAGCTGGGCGTGACGGCCGTGGAGCTGCTGCCCGTCCACCAGTTCGCGCACGAGGACCACCTGCTGCGCCGGGGCCTCGCCAACTACTGGGGCTACAACTCGGTCGGCTACTTCGCCCCGCACGCCGCCTACGCCGCCTCCGGTACGGCCGGGCAGCAGGTCGGCGAGTTCAAGCGGATGGTGCGCGCGCTGCACGCGGCCGGCATCGAGGTCATCCTCGACGTGGTCTACAACCACACCGCGGAGGCCGGAGAGCTGGGGCCGACGCTGTCCCTGAAGGGCATCGACAACCGCGCCTACTACCGGCTCCAGGACGACGCCCGCCGCTACGCCGACTACACCGGCTGCGGCAACACCCTGCACGTGGTGCGGCCCCAGGTGCTGCGGCTGATCACCGACTCGCTGCGCTACTGGGTGACCGAGATGGGCGTGGACGGGTTCCGCTTCGACCTCGCGGCGGCGCTCGCCCGCTCGATGCACGACGTGGACATGCTCTCGCCCTTTCTCGCGGTGATCGCCCAGGACCCGGTGCTGCGCCGGGTCAAGCTGATCGCCGAGCCCTGGGACATCGGCTCGGGCGGCTACCAGGTGGGCGCCTTCCCGCCGCTGTGGGCCGAGTGGAACGACCGCTACCGGGACGCCGTACGCGACTTCTGGCGGCACGCGCTGCCCGATGTGCGCGAGATGGGCTACCGGCTGTCCGGCTCCAGCGACCTGTACGCCTGGGGCGGGCGCCGCCCGTACGCCTCGGTCAACTTCGTCACCGCGCACGACGGTTTCACGCTGCGCGACCTGGTGTCGTACGAGCGCAAGCACAACGAGGACAACGGCGAGGACAACCGGGACGGCACCGACGACAACCGGTCCTGGAACTGCGGCGCGGAGGGCGAGACGGCGGACGCGGAGGTGCGGGCCGTGCGCCGCCGCCAGCTGCGCAATCTGCTCACCACCCTGCTGCTGTCCACCGGCGTGCCCATGCTGGTGGCCGGTGACGAGTTCGGGCGCACCCAGGGCGGCAACAACAACGCGTACTGCCAGGACAACGCGACCGGCTGGCTCGACTGGTCGCTCCTCGACGAGCCGGGCTGGCGGGCGCTGTTCGCCCTCACCTCCCGGCTGATCGCGCTGCGCCACCGGCATCCGGTGCTGCGCCGGCGCGCCTTCTTCGCCGGGCGGGCGCAGGCCCCGGACGGGCTGCGGGACCTGGCCTGGTTCACGGCGCGGGGCGCGGAGATGACCGAGGGCGACTGGTACGCGCCCGCGGCCACGCTCGGCATGTATCTGTCCGGGCGGGACATCCCGGGCCGCGACGAGCGGGGCGCGCAGGTGGTGGACGACAGCTTCCTCGCCGTGCTGCACGCGGGCGCGGAGCCGACCGGCTTCGTGCTGCCGGGCCCGCCGTGGGCCGAGGGGTACGAGGTGGTGGTGGACACCTCCCGCGAGGACCAGTCGGCGCCGGACGGCACCGCGCACCCGGCGGGCGCGGAACTCACCGTGCCGGGGCGGTCGGTGCTGCTGCTGCGGGTCCTTCGGGGGCCGGGGACCGGCTGAGTCCGGGGTCGCGCCGAGTCCGGCTTCCCGTCCGGGTCCGGGCGCCGGGCCGAACCTGTGCGGCGGCTGTACGTGACGCGGATCACGTGCCGCGGGTGCAGCGTCCGAGGGGGTCCAGGGCCTTTCCCCTTGTGAAGAGCGCCGGCGAGAACGGGGACCGTGGGAATGGAGCAGGCTCGGGCCGGTGAGTACGACGCGTTCGTGGCGGCCCGCTGGTCGGTCCTCGTCCATCTGGCCCGTCTGCTCACCGGGGGCGATCGGCATCGGGCCGAGGACCTGTTGCAGGAGTCCTTGGTCAAGCTGTGGTTCGCCTGGCCGAAGGTGGCCGACGAGGCGCCGGAGGCGTATGTGCGCACGGTGCTGGCGCGGGCGGCGGCCCGGTCGGCGCGGCGGCGCTGGTGGGGCGAGCGGCCCGTGGAGGAGCTGCCCGAGGTGGCGGCCGGCGGCGATCTGTCGGCGACCGTGGCCGAACGCTCCCGGCTGGAGGCCGCGCTCGCGCGGCTGACACCGCGCCAGCGGGCGGCCGTGGTCCTGCGCTACTACCAGGACCTGCCCGACCGGCAGGTGGCCGAGACCCTCGGCTGCCCGGTCGGTACCGCACGGTCCCATGCCGCGCGCGGGGTGGCCCGGCTGCGGCAGCTGCTGTCGGACGTCGTCGAGCCGGTGGGGTGAGTGATGAAGCTCGGGAATCACGTGGACGAGACCGGCCTCGACGGGGCCGGTGCGGCCGAGGGGGCCGACGCTTTCGAACAGCGGCTGACGCGGCTGATGCACGGGACGCTGGAGCCCGCGCCGTTCGAGCCGCGGCACCGGGAGCGGCTGCGGGCGGGGGTGCGCACCCGGCGCAGGGTGCGCGCGGCGTACCGGGCGGCCGGTTCCGCGGCGGTGGTCGCGGGGCTCGGCCTCGGGCTGTTCCTGTGGCCGCACCAGAACACCCAGGTGCTGCCCGGCACGCCGGGGCCCCGGCCCAGCACCAGTCCGGCGCCCTCGCCGACGGTGTCGCCGAGCACGACACCGCGCACGGCGCCGAGCACGTCGGCGACCCTCCCTCCCACGTCGACTCCGAACTCGTATCCCAGCTCGTCGAGTTCGGCGCCGCCCGGCGCACCCGGTACGGCGGCGAGCACGTCGTACCCGCCCGACGCTCCCCGTACGACGCCGACCACGTCGTACCCGCCGCCCACCGCGACCACCTCGACCACCTCGACCACCACGACCACCACCGAGCCCAGCGAACGGGGAACCTCGTGATCAGCATCCGACCGGGCCGGGCGACCGCGCCCGCCCAAGTCCCCGCGCCCCGGCGCGCCCCGCTGCCCACCCACCACGACGAGCCCGTACTGGACCTGGTCGTACCGGTGTTCAACGAGGAGAAGGACCTGGAGCCGAACGTCCGGCGGCTGCACACGCATCTGCGGGACACGTTCCCCTACCCCTTCCGGATCACGATCGCCGACAACGCGAGCACCGACGGCACCGCGCGCATCGCGGCCCGACTCGCCCTGGACCTGGCCGAGGTGACCTCGCTGCGGCTGCCGGTGAAGGGCCGCGGCCGGGCGCTGCGGGCGGCCTGGTCGGGGTCCCGGGCGCCGGTGCTGGCGTATCTGGACGTCGATCTGTCCACCGGGCTCGCGGCGCTGCTGCCGCTCGTGGCGCCGCTGATATCCGGCCACTCCGACCTGGCCATCGGCACCCGGCTCGCGTCCGGCTCCCGGGTGGTGCGCGGGCCCAAGCGCGAGGTGATCTCGCGCTGCTACAACACGCTGCTGCACTGGGCGCTGGCCGTCGGCTTCTCGGACGCGCAGTGCGGGTTCAAGGCGGTGCGCCGCGAGGCCGCCGAGCGGCTGCTGCCGCTGGTGCGGGACGAGGAGTGGTTCTTCGACACCGAGTTGCTGGTGCTCGCCGAGCGGGCCGGGCTCAGGATCCACGAGGTGCCGGTGGACTGGGTGGACGACCCCGACAGCAGCGTCGACATCCTCGCCACCGCGCTGGCCGACCTGCGCGGGATCGCCCGGATGCGGCGCACCCTGGCCGCCACGGGCACGCGCGCCCGCCGTCCCCGTACGACCGCGTGACCGCCACCCTGCCGCGGCCCCTCGCCCCGGCCCTCGCGCCCGACTCCCGCCTGCGCGCGGCCGCCCGCCGGCACGGCCCGGTGCTCGCCGTGTTCGGCGCGCTGAAGCTGGTCGGCTTCTGCTCCTTCATGTATCTGCTGTCCGCCGCCGGTGACTACCGGGGCAAGGACCCCCGCTTCGGCGGCGGGGCGCACGCCTGGGACGTGTTGGCGACCTGGGACGGCTGGTGGTACCAGCAGATCGCGCTGCACGGCTACGACCCGAAGCTCGTCCCCGTCCCGGGCGCCACCGGGATGATCACGCTGGAGGGCAACTCGGCGGCGTTCTTCCCGCTGTACCCGGCGCTGATCCGGATGACCTCCGCGGTGACCGGCCTCGGCTCGTACGGCGCCGGGCTGCTGGTGTCGATCCTCGCGTCCTTCGCCGCCGCGCTCGGCGTCTACGCGGTGGCGGAACGCTTCGGCGGCCGCCGCGCGGGGTTCGCCGCGGCGGGGCTGTGGGCGGTGTGGCCGGGCTCGGGCGTGGAGTGGGCGGTCTACTCCGACTCCCTCTACGTGGCGCTGGCGGTCTGGGCCTGTTACGCGGTGCTGACCCGGCGCTGGCTCGCCGCGGGGGTGCTCACCTTCGCGGCGGGGCTCAACCGGCCCACGGCCGCCGCGCTGATCGCCGCGCTCGCGGTGGCGGCGCTGCTGGCGGTGCGCCGGGGCGAGGACGGTGTGGGGCGGCCGCTGTTCGCGCTGGCGCTGGCCCCGCTCGGGCTGCTCGGCTATCTGCTGTGGGTCGGCGACCGGATGGGCGATCTCGGCGGCTACTTCAAGCTCCAGTCGGGCGCGTGGGCGCACCGCTTCGACTACGGCAGCCAGACCCTGGACGTGCTGCGCTCGGTACCGGTGGGGCGGTTCGGCGACTATCTCTTCGCCTACCCCTACGCGGACATGATCGGCGTCGGTGTCGTGCTGCTCGCCTGCACGCTGCTGCCGCTGCTGATCCGGCTGCGGCCGCCCGCGGTGCTGGTCGTGTACACGGTCCTCACCCTGGCCCTGGTCCTCGGCAGCCAGCAGATCTTCGCCAATGTCTCGCGCTATCTGCTCCCCTGCTTCCCCCTGTTCCTCCCGCTGGCCGCGGCCCTGCGCCGGTTGTCGCCGCCGATGCTGTGCACGGTGCTCACCTTCGCCGCGCTGGCCTCCGGTTCGTACGCGGGGTACGCGCTGTTCGAACTGGGGGTGCCGTAGAGCCGCCGTGCGCCCCCGGCGGTCCGCCGGGATCACTCCGACGGTGTACAACTATGCCTCGAACTCAACGAGGCAAGGACGAGGCGTGCGTCAGGCAGCAACCGACGAGATCATCTGCGTCACCGATTGGATCCCTTCCGCACCGGGTCAGTTGACGACTCTGGCCGTGAGCGGGGAGCGGGCCGAGGCGGCGGAGCGGGGGGCGGCCGCCGCGCTGGGCGGGACGGCCCGGCTCACCTCCTGGCTCGAGCTGCCGGCGGACGCCCGGCGACGGCTGGTGCGGGAGTGCCGGTCCGTGCCGACGCTGGGCATGCACTGCGTGCGGGGCGACGTCCGGCAGGCGGCGGCCGACGACACGGCGGAGCAGTTCCTGTCCCGGCTGCCCGGCCGGGCGGAGGGCCACCGGACCCGGTTCGTGACGGATTCGTCCTTCCCGGGTCTGCGCGAGCTGGTCCGGCTGACCGCCCTGGTCTGCCGGGAGACGTACGACCGGACGGACGTGCCGGAGGACGAGGATCTCCTGGAGATCTACGAGACCTACTCGGTGGGTTCCCTCTAGGCGACCCGCCGGCCCGGCCGGGGTGACGCCCGGCCGGGTCACGGGTGCCCCGCTCAGGCGAGGCTGTCCTGCCACGCCTGGTGGAGGTCGGCGAACTTGCCGGTGCCCGCGATGAGTTCGGCGGGACGGCCGTCCTCGATGACGCGGCCGTCGGCCATCACCAGGACGCGGTCGGCGATCTCGACCGTGGACAGGCGGTGGGCGATGACCACGGCGGTGCGGCCGCGCAGCACGGTGGACATGGCGCGCTGCACGGCCCGTTCGCCGGGGACGTCCAGGGAGCTGGTGGCCTCGTCCAGGATGAGGACGGCCGGGTCGGCGAGCAACGCGCGGGCGAACGCGACCAGTTGGCGCTGGCCCGCGGAGATACGGCCGCCGCGCTTGCGGACGTCGGTGTCGTAGCCGTCGGGCAGCGTGCTGATGAACTCGTGCGCGCCGATCACCTTCGCGGCCCGCTCGATCTCCGCCCTGGAGGCGTCCGGGCGGCCGATCGCGATGTTGTCGGCGACGGTGCCGGAGAACAGGAACGCCTCCTGCGTCACCATCACCACCCCGCGCCGCAGTTCGGCCATGGGCAGGTCGCGCAGGTCCACCCCGTCGAGCAGCACGCGCCCCTCGGTGGGGTCGTAGAAGCGGGCGAGCAGCTTGGCCAGGGTGGACTTGCCCGCGCCGGTGGAGCCGACCACGGCCACCGTCTGCCCGGCCGGCAGGGTGAGGTCGAAGCGGGGCAGCACCTCGCCGCCGGTGCGGTAGGCGAAGCTGACCTCGTCGAACCGCACCTCGCGGCCCGGGAACCCGGCTCGGGACGGCGGCAGTTCGCCCGGCGCGACCGGTTCGGGCACGGACGGCGTCTGGGCGAGCAGCCCGGCGATCTTCTCCAGGGACGCGGCGGCCGACTGGTAGGAGTTCAGGAACATCCCGAGCCGGTCGATCGGGTCGTACAGGCGGCGCAGATACAGCACCGCCGCGGCCAGCACGCCCAGCTCAAGGGAGCCGTCGGCCACCCGGTAGGCGCCCCAGAGGACGATGCCCGCGACCGCCGTGTTGGCGACCAGCCGGGAGCCCACCACATAGCGGGCCATCTCCAGGAGCGAGTCCCCGTTGGTCCGCTCGTGGGCGCGGTTCAGCTCGGCGAACGCGGCGTCGTTGGCCGCCTCCCGGCGAAACGCGCGCACCGGGCGGATGCCGTTCATGGTCTCCACGAACTTCACGATCACCGCCGCGATCGCCGTGGACCGCGCCCGGAACACCCGTCCCGCGCGCCGCTGGTAGAGCCGGATCAGGAAGTACAGCGGGACGAAGGAGCCCACCGCGACCGCGCCGAGCCCGAGGTCCAGCCAGAGCAGCAGGGCCGAGATGTAGACGAAGGACAGCACGACCGTCACCAGTTCCTGGAGCCCGTCCTCCATCAGCTCCCGCAGCGACTCCACGTCGGTGGTGGAGCGGGAGATCAGCCGCCCGGAGGTGTACCGCTCGTGGAAGTCGATGCTCAGCGCCTGCGCGTGCCGGAAGATCCGCCCGCGCAGGTCGAGCAGCACGTCCTGGCTGACCCGCGCGGACTGCCGTACGAACGCGATCTGGAGGCCGCCGGAGAGCAGCGCGCACCCCAGATAGCCGGCGCCCACCGCGATCAGCGGCCCGTACCGGTGGTCGCGGACGGCGGGTACGGCGCGGTCGATGGCGTACGCCACCAGCAGCGGGCCGACCTGGACGGCCGCCTGCTGGAGGAGCAGCAGGACGGTGGTCAGGGCGACCCGGGCCCGCATCGGCGCGAGCAGTGAGCGCAGCAGGGCGGCGGTGGCGCCGGGCGGGGAGGGCAGGAGGTCCTGGTCGAACGGGTTGTCGGGGCTCGGGGCGGTCAACGGGGGTCCTCCTCGCCGGACATGAGGTGCGCGTACTCGGCGTTGCCGCGGAGCAGTTCCTGGTGCGTGCCCACGGCCGCGATCCGGCCGCCGGAGAGCAGCGCCACCCGGTCGGCGAGCAGCACGGTGGAGGGGCGGTGCGCCACGATCAGGGCGGTGGTGTCCGCGAGCACCCGGCGCAGCGCGGCCTCCACGGCGGCCTCGGTGTGCACGTCCAGCGCGGACAGCGGATCGTCGAGGACCAGGAACTCCGGGCGCCCGACGACGGCCCGGGCCAGCGCGAGCCGCTGCCGCTGCCCGCCGGAGAGGCTGAGGCCCTGCTCGCCGACGCGGGTGCCGGTGCCCTCCGGGAGGGCGTGCGCGAACTCGGCCTGGGCGATGGCGAGGGCGCGGTCGAGGTCGTCCTCGCCGGTGCCGTCCGGGGCGCCCATCAGGACGTTCTCGCCGACGGTGGCGGAGAAGAGGGTGGGCTCCTCGAAGGCCACGGCGACCTTCGCGCGCAGTTCCTCGCGGGGCAGGGCGGTGATGTCGACGCCGTTCAGGGTGATCCGGCCCTCGCTGACCTCGTGGAGGCGGGGGACGAGGGCGGTGAGGGTGGTCTTGCCGCTGCCGGTGGCGCCGACGAGCGCCATGGACTCGCCGGGGCGGATGTGGAGGTCGATGTGCTGGAGGAGGGGCGGGGAGTCGGGGGCGGCGTCGGGGTAGCGGAAGCGGACGTTCTCGAAGCGGAGCCCGGCGTCCTGGAGCACGGTCGGCCCGGGTGCCCGGGCCGGCCCGGGTGCCGGTGCGCGTGGCCCGCTCCCGGCCGGCGCCCCCTCCGGTGCCTCGTCCATCGCCTCGAAGTACCGTTCCGTGGCGGTGGCCGCCTCCTGGCTCATCGCCAGCAGGAACCCGATCGACTCCACGGGCCAGCGCAGTGCCAGGGCCGTGCTGAGGAACGCCACCAGCGTGCCCGCCGAGAGGTCCCCGTCGGCGACCTGGATCACGCCCAGCACCAGCGCCGCCCCGATCGCCACCTCCGGCAGGGTGACGATGACGCCCCAGATCGTCGCCAGCAGCCGCGCCTTGCGCAGCTCGGTGCCGCGCAGGTCGGCGCAGAGCGCGTCGAAGGCCCGCGCCTGGCTGCGGTGGCGGCCGAAGCCCTTGACGACGCGGATGCCGAGCACGCTCTCCTCGACCAGCGTGGTCAGGTCCCCCACCTGGTCCTGGGCCCGCCGCGCCACCCGCGCGTACCGGCCCTCGAAGACCACGCATGTCCACAGCACCGGCAGCGCGGGCACCAGTACGACAAGCCCGAGCAGCCAGTCCTGGGCCAGCATGATGGCCACGCCGACCAGGATCGTGACCCCGTTGACCAGCAGGAACGTCAGCGGGAAGGCGAGGAACATGCGCAGCAGCATCAGATCGGTGGTGCCCCGCGACAGCAGCTGACCGGATGCCCACCGGTCGTGGAAGGCGACGGGCAGCCGCTGGAGATGCCGGTACAGATCGGCCCGCATCCCCGCCTCGACGCGCGACAGCGGCCGGGCCACGAGCCAGCGCCGGACGCCGAACAGCGCGGCCTCGGCGATCCCGAGCAGCAGCAGGTACAGCGCGCCGAGCCAGACCCCCGCCGGGTCCCGGTCGGCCACCGGGCCGTCCACCATCCACTTCAGGACGAGCGGGATCACCAGGCCCGTGCACGAGGCGACGATCGCGACGAGGGCCGCGGTGAGCAGCCGCCCGCGCACCGGCCGCACATGGGGCCACAGCCGCAGCAGGCTGCGGACGGCGGATCGGTCCTGGGTGGTGGCATGTGTCGTGGGCATCACAGGCGAGCGTACGGACCGGCACCGGCGCCGCCCACCGAGTTTCGGCCGGACCCCGCTCCGCCGCTGGTCCTACGACTCCCGGTCCCGCGCCGGTTCGCCCCCGGCCCCGGTCCCGGTCACGCGTCGAGTCGTACCCCCGCATCAACCGATCGGCTGATGCGCCTTCGAGCGGGCCGGCCGATGTGCCGGACCCCGCCCGAACGGGATTCTCGACGCATGCCATCCGTCATCGAAGTCACCGATCTGCGCAAGTCCTACGGCGGCCGGTCCGTCGTGGACGGCGTCTCCTTCGCCGTCGAGGAGGGCGAGATCTTCGGGATCCTCGGCCCGAACGGCGCCGGGAAGACCACCACCGTCGAGTGCGTCGAGGGCCTGCGGGTCCCCGACGGCGGCCGGATCCGGGTCGCCGGGCTCGATCCGGTCGCCGACCACGCGAAGGTCGCCTCGATCCTCGGTGCCCAGCTGCAACAGAGCGAGATCCAGGCCAAGTTGACCGTCCGGGAGGCGCTGGAGCTGTACGCCGCCTGCTATCCGCGGCCCGCCGACTGGCGACCGCTGGCCGAACGCCTCGGCCTCACCGACAAGCTCGGCACCCGGTTCGCGAAGCTGTCCGGCGGGCAGCAGCAGCGGCTGTTCATCGCGCTGGCGCTGATCGGCGGCCCCCGGATCGTGGTCCTGGACGAGCTGACCACCGGGCTGGACCCGCGGGCCCGCCGGGACACCTGGCAGCTGATCGAGGACGTCCGCGCGAGCGGGGTCACCGTGCTGCTCGTCACCCACTTCATGGAGGAGGCGCAGCGGCTGTGCGACCGGATCGCGGTGATCGACAAGGGGCGGGTGGCCGCCCTGGACACCCCGGCCGGGCTGATCCACCGCTCGGCGGGCGCGACCGTCATCAGCTTCACCCCGTCGGCGCCGCTGGACGAGCGTGAGCTGGCCGCGCTCCCCGCGCTCGTCTCGATCGAGCGCCAGAACGGCCGGCTCACCCTGTCCGGCACCGACGAGACCGTCGACGCGGTCCTCACCCTGCTCGCCCGGCACCGCGTCACCGCCCATCAGCTCCGTGTCGTGGACGCCACCCTGGACGACGCGTTCCTCGATCTGACCAAGGAGGCCACGGCATGAACACCGCCGTCCTGCGTACCGAGTTCCGGCTGTTCCGGCGCGAACCGGCCGCCGTGTTCTGGATGTTCCTGTTCCCCACGCTGCTGCTGGCGATCCTCGGCTCGATCCCCGCGTTCCGGCAGGCCGACCGGTCGATGGGCGGGCTGCGGCCCATCGACGCCTATGTGCCGGTGGCCGTGCTGATCGCGCTGCTGATGTGCGGGGCGCAGTCGCTGCCGCAGGTGCTCACCGGATACCGGGAGCGGGGCATCCTGCGCCGGATGTCGGCGACCCCGGTGCGGCCGGTCGCGCTGCTGACCGCGCAGATGACGGTGCAGGGCGGGGTAGCGCTGGCCTCGGCGCTGCTCGCGCTGCTGGTGGGCCGGGTGGCGTTCGACGTACGACTGCCGAAGCAGCCGGGCGGCTATCTGCTGGCGCTGCTGCTCGCGGCGGCGGCCTCGCTCGCCCTCGGCTCCGTCCTGTCCGCGCTGTCGCGGACCACGAAGATCGCGGGGGCGATCGGATCGGCGGTGTTCTTCCCGATGATGTTCTGCGCGGGGGTGTGGCTGCCGGTGCAGAACATGCCGCACACGCTGGCCCGGGTGGTGGGCTGCACCCCCTTCGGGGCGGCGGCCGAGGCCCTGAACCAGGCGGCCGCGGGCGACTGGCCCGGCTGGCAGCACCTGGGGGTGCTCGGGCTGTGGGCGGTGCTGCTCACGGCGGGCGCGGCACGCTGGTTCCGCTGGGAGTGAGCGCGGCCGTGCCGGACACCGATGGGAGTGAGTACGGCCGTGCCGGACACTGAGTGCATGACGCACGCGACCGGGCCCCAGCGCAGGGCCTCCTTCGACCGCTGGGGACCCTACGCGCTGCTCGCCGTGGGCCTGGTGACGGCGGGTGCCTCGGCCCATGCGGTGGGGATGTCGCGGGGCGAGACGGAGGCGGCCGGGGCGCTGGTGGTCGCCGCCCTGCTGCTCCAGCTGTCGTGGGGGCGGGTGACATCGGACACACCGGGGCCGAACCGTGTCACCACGGTCCTCTACTTCGTGCGCTGGGCGATGGCGTTCGCGCTGACCTGGCTGAACCCGTTCTTCGGGATCTACGCGGCCGTCGGCTACTACAGCTCAAGCCTGCATCTGGCGCGGCGGCTGATGCCGCTCGGGCTGCTCATGACCGCGGTGACCATGGCCGGCAGCGAGATCGGCGGGATGCCGCCGCACGGGCCGCTGATGTGGGTGATCTTCGCGGCGGTCTTCTGCACCAACGTCGGCCTGGTCGGGCTGTTCTTCCGGTTCGCCGATCAGGAGCAGCGGCGCATCGAGGACCAGGCGGACACCATCGACGAACTGGAGCGCACCAACGCGGCGTTGCAGCAGGCACTGGACGAGAACGCGGCCCTGCACGCGCAGTTGCTGGTGCAGGCGCGGGAGGCGGGGGTCGCCGACGAGCGGCGCAGGCTCGCCGCGGAGATCCACGACACGATCGCGCAGGGCCTGACCGGCATCATCGCCCAGCTCCAGGTGGTGTCCAGCGCGACGGACCTGGCCACCGCCCGCACCCATCTGGAGCGCGCCTCCTCGCTCGCCCGGCACAGCCTCGGCGAGGCCCGCCGCTCCGTGCACAACCTCGCCCCCGTCGAACTGGCCGCCGCCGGGCTGCCGGAGGCGCTGAAGAAGCTGGTCGCCGACTGGGGCGAACGCACTGGCGCCCGGGCCGAGTTCACCGTCACCGGTACCGCCGAGTCGCTGCACGAGGAGGTCTCGGCGACGCTGCTGCGGACCGCCCAGGAGGCGCTGTCCAACGCGGCCCGGCACGCCCGCGCGAGGCGGCTCGGCGTCACCCTGACCTATCTGGGCGAGGAGGTGATCCTGGACATCCGCGACGACGGCACCGGCTTCGACCCGGCCGCCGTCCCCGCCCGCAGCCACGCGGGGGGCTTCGGTCTGGCGGGGATGCGGGCGCGCGCCGAGCGGATCGCGGGCACCTTCGCCGTCGAGTCGGAACCGGGGCACGGCACCGCGGTGTCGGCTCGCGTACCGTTGGTGCGCGATGTCCACTGAACCCCTCATCACGCTGCTGATCGTCGACGACCACCCGGTCGTCCGGGACGGTCTGCGCGGCATGTTCGAGTCGGCGCCCGGCTTCCGGGTGCTCGGCGAGGCCGCGAGCGGGCCCGAGGCGGTCGCGGGGGCGGCCGAGCTGGACCCCGACGTGATCCTGATGGACCTGCGCATGCCGGGCGGCTCGGGGGTCGCCGCCATCCGCGAGCTGACCCGGCGCGGCGCCCGCGCCAAGGTCCTGGTGCTCACCACGTACGACACCGACTCCGACACGCTGCCCGCGATCGAGGCGGGCGCCACCGGCTACCTCCTCAAGGACGCCCCGCGCGACGAGCTGTTCACCGCCGTCCGCGCCGCCGCCGAGGGCCGCACCGTCCTCTCCCCCGCCGTCGCCTCCCGCCTCGTGCGCGCCGTGCGCACCCCCACCCCCGGCAACGAGCCGCTCTCCACCCGCGAACGCGAGGTCCTCACCCTGGTCGCCAGGGGCACCTCCAACCGCGAGATCGCCCGCGAACTGTTCATCAGCGAGGCCACGGTCAAGACCCACCTCACCCACCTCTACACCAAGCTGGGCGCCAAGGACCGCGCGGCCGCGGTGGCGGCGGCGTACGACCGGGGCATCCTGGGCTGAGCCCGCGCCCGCGCCCGCCCCGCCGTTAATCGATGGAGCCGTGCCGCGGCCCGCCGATAGCGTCGGGGCTTTCTGTCGGGAGCACGGTGGGTGGGGGCTTGATGGTCGACGCGTACGAGGAGCCGGGGACGGCACAGACGCGTGGGGGCTGGTGGTACCTGTGGTGGGTGGTGGCGCGGCAGCGGGCGCGGCCGTGGGCGGCGAGCGGGCTGGGTACGGCGTGGATGGTGCTGCTGGCGGCGCAGCCGTACATGACGCAGCGGGCCGTGGACGAGGGGCTGGTGCCGGGGCGGTTCGGGGTGCTGGCCGCGTGGAGCGCGGCGATGTTCCTGGTGGGGGCGGTGACCGCCTGGCTGAGCCTTCTGCGGCACCGGACGATGACCCGGCTGCGCATGGACGCGAGTTTCCGTACGAGCAAACTGGTCGTGGAGCAGACGGTGCGGCTGGGGGCCGCGCTGTCCCGGCGGACCGAGGCCGGCGAGGTGGTGACGGTCGGGGTCGGCGATGTGAACGCCATCGCGGACTCGCTCTCCATGGTCGGACCGGGTGTCGCCTCGATCGTGTTCTACGGGGTGGTGGCCGGGCTGCTGGTCTCGGTCTCCCCGCCGCTCGCCCTGGTCGTGCTGCTCGGCCTGCCCCTGATCGCGCTGGTCACCGGGCCCCTCAGCCGGCGACTCCAGGGTGTCGAGAGCGAGTACCGGCAGCGGCAGGGCGTGCTCACCGCCCGCATCGGTGATCTCGCGGGCGGACTGCGGGTGCTGGGCGGGCTCGGCGGCAAGGGCCTGGTCGCGGACGCCTTCCGCGCGGACTCGCGGCGGCTGCGCGAACAGGGGTACCGGGTGGCCTCGGTGGCCAGCTGGATGCAGGCGCTCGCCGTGGGCCTGCCCACCCTCTTCCTCGCCGTCGTCACCTGGCTCGCGGCCCGCATGGCCGCCCAAGGAGAGCTGAGCATCGGCCAGTTGGTCGCAGTGTACGGATATGTCGCGGTACTGGTCGGCCCCGTCGCCTTCTTCGTGGAGATGGCCTACGAACTCAACCGGGGCGTCGTCGCCGCGCGGCGCGTCGTACGGCTGCTGCGCCTGGACCCGGAGCCCGACGAGGGCACCCTGCCCGCGCCCGGGCGGCCCGCCGAGCTGTGCGACCCCCGCTCCGGGACCCGGGTGGCGCCGGGCCGGCTGACCGCGCTGGCCGCCGCCCGGCCCGCCGACGCCACCGCCGTGATCGACCGCCTCGGCCGGTACGGGCCGACCGACGCCGTCTGGGGGGAGGTGCGCGTGGACGCCGTACCGCTCACGGAGGTGCGGCGGCGGATCCTCGTCGCGGACAACGAGGCCGATCTGTTCGCCGGGCCGCTGCGGGAGGCCGTGGCCGCGCGGCGCCCGGCCGGTGTCGACGCCGTGCGGCGGGCGGTGCACACGGCCGCCGCCGAGGATGTCGTGGACGGGCTGCCGGACGGGCTGGACACGGCGGTTTCCGGGCAGGGCCGCAGCCTGTCCGGCGGTCAGCGGCAGCGGCTGCGGCTGGTGCGCGCCCTGCTGGCCGACCCCGAGGTGCTGCTCGCCGTCGAGCCGACCTCCGCGCTGGACGCGCACACCGAGGCGACGGTGGCCCGGCGGCTGCGGGCGGCCCGGGACGGCCGTACCACTCTCGTGGCCAGTACCTCCCCGCTGGTGCTCGACCACGCGGACACCGTGGTGTTCCTGGCCGAGGGGAAGGTCGTCGCGACCGGGCCGCACCGCCGGCTGCTGGCCGAACAGCCCGCCTACCGGGCGCTGGTGGCCCGGGACGCGGCGGACATCGACAAGGAAGGGGCCGCCTCATGAGCGCCGCCGAGACGCTGCTGCCCGTCGCGGACCGCGCGGGCGTACGACGGGCCGTTGTGCGGCTGGTGCGCGCCGACCGGTGGGGGTTCACCGGCACCCTGCTGCTGAACGTGCTCGCCGCGGCGGCCGGGCTCGCCGGGCCCTGGCTGCTCGGCCGGATCGTCGACGAGGTGCGGGCCGGCCGCGGGGTCGGCGCGGTCGACCGGCTGTCCCTGTCCATCCTGGTGTGCGCACTGGCCCAGCTGCTGCTGGCCCGTTGGGCGCGCCGGGCGGGCAACCGGTTCGGCGAGCGGACCCTCGCCCGGGTGCGCGAGGGGTACGTCGAGAACGTGCTCGCGCTGCCCTCCGCCGTGGTGGAGCGGGCCGGTACCGGCGATCTGACCGCGCGCGGCACCGCGGACGTGGCGATGGTGGGCTCGACCCTGCGGGACGCCGGTCCCGAGCTGCTCATCAGCGGGGTGCAGGGCCTGTTCGTGCTGGGCGCGGTGTTCGCGCTCGATCCGCTGCTCGGCGGGATCGCGCTGCTCGCGCTGACCCCGATCTGGCTGGTGCTGCGCTGGTATCTGCGGCGCGCCCGGGACGCCTACCTCGCCCAGGGCGCGGCGAGTTCCGCCGTGGCGGAGATCATCGCGGCGACGGCCGAGGGCGCGCGCACCGTCGAGGCGTTCGGACTCGCCGAGCGGCGGATCGCCGCGAGCCGGGACAGCCTGGAGCATTCCCGCCGGGCCCGCTTCCACACCTTGTTCCTGCGCTCGGTGTTCTTCCCGGTCATCGAGACGACATACGCCGTCCCGGCGGCGGCCGCGCTGCTGCTCGGCGGCTGGCTGCACGCGCGGGGCGAGATCGGCGTGGGGGCGGTGGTGGCGGCGGCGCTGTATCTGCGGCAGTTCGTGGATCCGCTGGACCAGGTCCTGATGCGGGTGGAGCAACTCCAGAGCAGCGGCGCGTCGTTCGCCCGGGTGGAGGGGCTGGCCCGGGCGAAGGACACCGGCCCGGCGGACGGCCGTACGACCGCGGGTGTCACCCCCGCTGCCGACGCCCGGATCGAGGTCCGCGGTCTGCACTACGCCTACGACCACGGCGCCGAGGTCCTGCGCGGCGTCGACCTCGCCGTCCGCCCCGGTGAACGCCTCGCCCTGGTGGGGCCGTCCGGCGCCGGCAAGACCACCCTGAGCAGGCTCCTCGCGGGCGCCGACCGGCCCGGCCGCGGTGCGGTGACCGTCGGCGGGGTGCCCGTCGCGGACCTGGCGCCCGAGGTGCTGCGCCGCCAGGTCGTCCTCGTCACCCAGGAGCACCACGTCTTCCTCGGCACCCTCCGCGACAACCTCCGCATCGCCGAACCCGCCGCCACCGACGCCGAGTTGTGGGCCGCGCTCACCGCTGTCGGCGCCGCTGCCTGGGTGCGTGAGCTGCCGGACGGTCTCGGCACCCGGCTGGGCACCGGCGGCCACCCGACCGACGGCTCCCAGGCCCAGCAACTCGCCCTGGCCCGCGTCGTGCTGGCCGATCCGCACACCCTGATCCTGGACGAGGCGACCGCCCTCCTCGACCCGACGACCGCCCGGCACACCGAACGCGCCCTCGCCGCCGTCCTGCGCGGCCGGACCGTCATCGCCGTGGCGCACCGGCTGCACACCGCCCATGACGCGGACCGCGTGGCGGTGATGGAACACGGCCGGCTGACTGAACTGGGCACCCATGACGAGTTGGTGGCGGCCGGCGGCGCCTACGCGGCGCTGTGGCGGACCTGGCACGGGGATACCGCACAGCCGTGACCGACATCAAGCCACACATGGGGCGCCTTCCCGAGGAGAACGGAATGTGGCGTTCCTGCAAATCGCCTCCCAAACCTCATGAAACTCAAGGCAGTTGAGGTGGACAAGCCAGTCAGGCGCCACTTGTTCACACCACTGCAACATTTCCCCTGAGGTCGCTTTCCAGCCAACATCACTTCAGGGTCCTGACATGTACGCGCCCCAGGTGTCACTCTCTCTCCACGCCGCAAGCAGCACAGCAGCTTCACAGCGAACTACCCGGTCAGTAACCCCACGCTGGCCGGCCTCCCCCACGAAGGAGCTTGCGTGAGCCCCCTCTACGCGCGTCACCAGCGCACCACCCTGGCCATCGCCACCGCCGTCGCCGCCGGAGCGCTCATCTCCGCCGGTCTGGCCACCAGCGCCTCGGCCGCCCAGACCCCGGCCGCCGCCAAGCCGCTGGCCGCGGCGCCCACCGCGCTGTCCGCCGCCGCCCACACCTCGCTGATCAAGCAGGCGCAGGCGGACGCCCCGGAAACCGCGCAGCAGATAGGCCTCGGCGCCAAGGAGAAGCTGGTCGTCAAGGACGTCGTCAAGGACGTCGACGGCACGGTCCACACCCGCTACGAGCGCACCTACGCGGGCCTGCCGGTCCTCGGCGGCGACCTGGTCGTGCACACCGCGAAGTCCGGCAGGACCGAGGGCGTCACCAAGGCGAACAAGGCCACCATCAAGGTCGCCTCGCTCACGCCGAAGCTCACCCCGGCCAAGGCCGAGAAGCAGGCCGTGTCCGCCGCCAAGACCCTCGGCTCGGCCAAGTCCACCGCGGACGGCGCCCGCAAGGTGATCTGGGCCGGTTCCGGCACCCCCGTCCTCGCCTACGAGACGGTCGTCGGCGGTCTCCAGGACGACGGCACCCCGAACCAGCTGCACGTCATCACCGACGCGGCCACGGGCAAGAAGCTCTTCGAGTACCAGGGCATCGAGAACGCGACCGGCACCGGCAAGACCCTGTACTCGGGCTCGGTCAGCCTGACCACCACCCAGTCGGGCTCGTCGTACCAGCTCACCGACGCCAGCCGCGGCGGCCACAGCACCTACAACCTGGCGCACAAGACGTCGGGCAAGGGCACGCTGTTCACCGACGCGGACAACGTCTGGGGCACCGGCGCGGCCTCCAGCTCGACCACGGACCAGACGGCCGCCGCGGACGCCGCCTACGGCGCCCAGGAGACCTGGGACTTCTACAAGAGCACGTTCGGGCGCAGCGGCATCAAGAACAACGGTGTCGGCGCGTACTCCCGGGTGCACTACGGCAGCCAGTACGTGAACGCGTTCTGGGACGACAGCTGCTTCTGCATGACGTACGGCGACGGCTCGGGCAACAACCACCCGCTCACCGCGCTGGACGTGGCCGGCCACGAGATGAGCCACGGTGTCACCTCCAACACCGCGGGCCTCAACTACAGCGGCGAGTCCGGCGGTCTGAACGAGGCCACCTCGGACATCTTCGGCACCGGTGTGGAGTTCTTCGCGAACAACGCGTCCGACAAGGGCGACTACCTCATCGGCGAGAAGATCGACATCAACGGCGACGGCACCCCGCTGCGCTACATGGACAAGCCCAGCAAGGACGGCGGTTCGGCGGACTACTGGTCCTCCTCCGTCGGCAACCTGGACGTCCACTACTCGTCCGGCGTCGCCAACCACTTCTTCTACCTGCTGTCCGAGGGCAGCGGCGCGAAGACGATCAACGGGGTGTCGTACAACTCCCCGACGTCCAACGGCTCCACGGTCACCGGCATCGGCCGGGACAAGGCGCTCCAGATCTGGTACAAGGCGCTGACGACGTACTTCACGTCGACCACCAACTACAAGTCTGCCCGCACGGGCACGCTGTCCGCGGCGTCCGCCCTGTACGGCTCCTCCAGCGCCGAGTACAAGGCGGTGGCGGCGGCCTGGTCGGCGGTCAACGTCAGCTGACCCCCGTACGGCGGTGACGAGGGCAGGGATGTGAAGAGGGCGGCACCCGGAGCGGATCTCCTCCGGGTGCCGCCCTACCCTTGTGCCCCATGTCCTCGGCACCCTTCACGTACGAACCGGTCGGAGCGACCCGCGACGACCTGACCTTCTGCCCGCCCGGGTTCCGCCCGCTGCTGGTGCGCACACGTCTCGGCGAGGGCCACAAGGTCTTCAGCCGGGCCGCCGAGGCGGTCCTCACCTGGGAGATGCACCGCGCGCTCGGCGTGGGCATAGAGGCCACCGCCGACCGCGCCGCCCCCGGCGTGGACGTCACGGTCACGCTGGCCGGCGTGGTCAAGGCGCCCTGCCGGATCATATGGACCGCCGAGGAACCCCGCCGCGCGGGCTGGGCCTACGGCACCCTGGAGAGCCACCCCGAATGCGGCGAGGAGGTCTTCCTGATCGACCGCACCGGCGACGGCACGGTCTGGCTCACCGTCGCCGCCTTCAGCAGACCGGCCAAGTGGTACGCCAGGGCGGGCGGCCCGGCCACCCGCGGACTCCAGCACGCGTACGCGCGGCGCTGCGGGGCCGTGCTGAAGAAGATGTGCGCGGCCTACGACGCGGACTGAACCGGCGCCGAGGCCCCCGGCCGTCGCACCCGGGGGCCTCGGGTCGGCTACCGCAGCAGCACCCCCGCCCCCTGCCCCGCGTCCTCCGTCGGCAGGGCCACCACGCCCACCTCCGCCGTCGAGGCGAGCAGGCGGTGGGCGGGGAGGATGCGGACCGTGCAGCCGTACGGGCCAGTGCGGTCCAGGGAGAGCTGGCCCTCGTAGAGACGGTGGCCCTCCAGATCGGGGGTCCCGGCCGGTTTCAGCGGGACGATCGTGGCGTCGGTGATGCGGTCCTGCGCGTCCACCCGCCCGGAGACCGCCTGGACCTCGACGTCGTCGGGGGTCAGCGCGCCGAGCCCGACCCGCACCCGCAGCCCGATCGTCGTACCCAGCTCCGCCGTGGCCGTCGTCTCGGTCGTCTCCACATGGTCGACGCTCACCGAGTGCCAGGCGCCCCGCACCCGCGCCTTCCACCCGGCCAGCTCCCCCGCGGTGTCCGGGGTCAGCGCGCGATGGGAGCGGGCGGCCGGGGCGTACAGCCGCTCGACGTACTCGCGGACCATGCGGCCCGCCAGCACCTTGGGGCCGAGCAGGGTGAGGGTCTGGCGGACCATCTGGATCCAGCGGTCGGGCAGCCCGCCCCGGCCGCGCTCGTAGAAGCGCGGGGCGATCCGCTGCTCCAGCAGGTCGTACAGGGCGGCCGCCTCGATGTCGTCGCGCCGCTCCACGTCAAGGCCGGTGCCGTCCGCGGTCGGGATGGCCCAGCCGAAGTCCGGCCGGAACCAC
Source organism: Streptomyces sp. LaBMicrA B280 (assembly GCF_049222185.1). Lineage (NCBI taxonomy): Bacteria > Bacillati > Actinomycetota > Actinomycetes > Kitasatosporales > Streptomycetaceae > Streptomyces > Streptomyces sp. LaBMicrA B280. Next base: position 137,292 of record NZ_JBMJCT010000003.1, read on the forward strand.
TCGTCCCACCAGCCGTCCCGCACCGAGAGGTTGAGACAGCCGTTCAGCGCCGCCTTCATCCCGGAGGTGCCGCACGCCTCCAGCGGGCGCAGCGGGTTGTTCAGCCAGACGTCGCAGCCGGGGTAGAGCCGCTGCGCCATCGCCATGCCGTAGTCGGGCAGGAAGACGATCCGGTGCCGCACCCGGGGGTCGTCCGCGAACCGGACCAGCTCCTGCACCAGCCGCTTGCCGCTGTCGTCGGCCGGATGCGCCTTGCCCGCCACCACGATCTGCACCGGCCGCTCGGGATGCAGCAGCAGCTCCCGCAGCCGGCCCTGGTCGCGGAGCATCAGCGTCAGCCGCTTGTACGACGGCACCCGCCGCGCGAACCCGATGGTGAGGACGTCCGGGTCGAGCACCCCGTCGATCCAGCCCAACTCGGCGTTCCCCGCCCCGCGTTGCCGCCAGGACGCGCTGAGCCGCTCACGCACCTCCAGCACCAGCTGTTCGCGCAGGGTGCGGCGCAGCTCCCAGATCTCCTGGTCCGGGATGTCCGCCACCGAGTCCCAGCGCTCGAAGCCGCCGACGGCGAGCGCGTCCTCGGCCCGCTGGGTGCCGAGCTTCCGGGCGCCGAGCCGCAGCACCTCGGGGGCCACCCAGGTGGGGGCGTGCACCCCGTTGGTCACGGAGGTGATCGGCACCTCCTCGGTGTCGAACCCCGGCCACAGTCCGGCGAACATCTCCCGGCTGACCTGTCCGTGCAGCAGCGAGACCCCGTTGGCGCGCTGGGCCAGTCTCAGTCCCATCACGGCCATGTTGAACAGGTTCGGCTCGCCGCCCGGGTACGTCTCCATGCCGAGCGCGAGGATCCGGGGCGTCTCGATGCCGGGCAGCTCGGCGTCCGGGCCGAAGTGCCGGGCGATCAGGTCCCGTTCGAAGCGGTCGATACCGGCGGGGACCGGGGTGTGGGTGGTGAACACCGTGCCGCCGCGCACCGATTCGAGCGCGGCGTCGAAGTCCAGCCCCCGCGCGCACAGTTCGGCGATCCGCTCCAGGCCGAGAAAGCCCGCGTGCCCCTCGTTGGTGTGGAACACCTCCGGCTCCGGGTGCCCGGTGAGCCGGCCGTACGCGCGCACCGCCCGGACACCTCCTATGCCCAGCAGCATCTCCTGGAGCAGCCGGTGCTCGCTGCCGCCGCCGTAGAGCCGGTCGGTGACGGAGCGGGCGCCGAGGTCGTTCTCCTCCACGTCCGAGTCGAGCAGCAGCAGCGGCACCCGGCCGACCTGCGCCAGCCAGATCCGGGCGTGCAGGGCCCGCCCGCCGGGCAGGGCGAGCGAGACGCGCGCGGGCGTCCCGTCGGGCTCCGCCAACGGGGTGAGGGGCAGCTCGTTGGGGTCGAGCACCGGGTAGTGCTCCTGCTGCCAGCCGTCGCGGGAGAGGGTCTGCCGGAAGTACCCGTGCCGGTACAGCAGCCCGACGCCGATGAGGGGGACGCCGAGATCGCTGGCCGCCTTCAGATGGTCGCCCGCGAGGATGCCGAGACCCCCGGAGTACTGCGGCAGGGCGGCCGTGATGCCGAACTCGGGGGAGAAATAAGCCACGGCGCGGGGCAGTCCCTCGGGCTGCGCCTGATACCAGCGGTCACCGGTCAGATAGTCGTCCAGATCGTCCGCGACCGCGTTCAGACGGCGCCGGAAGCGCCGGTCCCCGGAGAGTTCGGCCAGTCGCGCGGGCCGCACCCGGCCCAGCAGCCGCACCGGGTCGCACCCGGCACCGGCCCATGCCTCCGGGTCCACGGACTGGAAGAGATCGCGCGTCTCCGCATGCCATGACCAGCGCAGATTGTGCGCCAGCTCGCTCAGCGGCCGGAGGGGTTCGGGGAGAACGGGACGGACGGTGAACCGACGGATCGCCTTCACATGCCACCTCGGCGGGCGCGTTACGGGGTGAGACGTACGGCGGCGCACGTCTCGTCGTCCCTGCCGACGGTAGTGGTTACCGGAGCGTCGGTGGGGACGTGCCGGCGGGGGTGTCGGGCGTGGGGAGACGGGCCCGGGGCACCCGTACAAGTGGGCCGGTCTGGTGGGTGGACATACGCGCGAGTAGTTAACAAAGTTCCGGATTGCCCACCCGAAAAGGGTGGGAAGGCTCCACCGGTACCCACCCCACAGGCAGTACCCGGCACCGCCCGCAGGACCCACCTCCCCTGGTCATCCCACGTTGACGCGGACAGGAGCGGTCATGCCCGCCACGCACCACTCGTCAGCCGCACCGCACACCCCGACGGCCGCCGCGCGCGCCGCGTCGTCCTCCCCGCCGGGCGACGCCCCGCCCCCGGGTGACGCCCCGCCCCCGGGCGGCGCGCCCTCGGCGGCGGCGAAGAAGACAGCGGCCAGAAAGCGCGCCAAGTCCCCCACCGGGACTCCACCCAGGCGGGCCACCGCCGTCGGCCGTATCCCGGTCCTCGATGTACACCCCGTGGTCCAGCACGGGCGCCGGCCCGCCAAGGCGGTGACCGGGGAGGCGTTCGAGGTCTCGGCCACCGTGTTCCGCGAGGGGCACGACGCGGTGGCGGCCGATGTGGTGCTGCGCGATCCCCGGGGCCGGCCGGGACCCCGGACGCCGATGCGGGAACTCGCCCCGGGCACCGACCGCTGGGGCGCCACCGTCACGGCGGGGTCGCCCGGCCGCTGGACGTATACGGTCGAGGCGTGGGCCGATCCGCTCACCACCTGGCGGCACCACGCCGGGATCAAGATCCCCGCCGGTCTGGACACCGAACTGGTGCTGGAGGAGGGCGCGCGGCTGTACGAACGCGCCGCCGCCGGGATCCCGAAGACGCGGCGGCGCAAGGTCCTGGACGCGGCGGCCGCGCTGCGCGACGAGGACCGCCCGGCCGCCTGGCGGCTCGCGGAGGCGCTACGGCCCCCCGTGCGGGAGGTCCTGGACCGTTACCCGCTGCGGGAGTTGGTGACCGCGTCCGATCCGATGCCGCTGCTGGTGGAGCGGGAGCGGGCGCTGTACGGCTCCTGGTACGAGTTCTTCCCGCGCAGCGAGGGCACGGCGAACCGGCCGCACGGCACGTTCCGTACGGCGGCCCGCCGTCTGAAGCCGATCGCGGAGATGGGTTTCGACGTCGTCTATCTGCCGCCGATCCACCCGATCGGCGGCACCTTCCGCAAGGGCCCGAACAACGCCCTCACCGCCGGTCCCGACGACGTCGGGGTGCCCTGGGCGATCGGCTCCCACGAGGGCGGGCACGACGCGGTCCACCCCGACCTCGGCACCATCGAGGACTTCGACCACTTCGTGGGCGAGGCACGGGAGTTGGGCCTGGAGATCGCACTGGACTTCGCCCTCCAGTGCTCCCCCGACCACCCCTGGGTGCAGAAGCATCCGGAGTGGTTCCACCACCGCCCGGACGGGACGATCGCCTACGCCGAGAACCCGCCGAAGAAGTACCAGGACATCTATCCGATCGCCTTCGACGCCGACATGGACGGGCTGATCGCGGAGACGGTCCGGGTGCTGCGGCACTGGATGGACCACGGGGTGCGGATCTTCCGCGTGGACAACCCGCACACCAAGCCGGTGGTGTTCTGGGAGCGGGTCATCGCCGAGATCAACCACCGGGACCCCGATGTGATCTTCCTGGCGGAGGCGTTCACCCGCCCGGCGATGATGCGCACCCTGGCGCAGATCGGCTTCCAGCAGTCGTACACCTACTTCACCTGGCGCAACACCAAGCGGGAACTCACCGAGTACCTCACCGAGTTGGCGGGCGAGACCGCGGCCTACATGCGGCCCAACCTGTTCCCCAACACCCCGGACATCCTGCACGCCTACCTCCAGCACGGCGGCCGTCCCGCCTTCGAGGTGCGTGCCGTGCTCGCGGCCACCCTCTCCCCCGCCTGGGGTGTCTACAGCGGCTACGAACTGTGCGAGAACACCCCGCTGTGCCAGGGCGGCGAGGAGTACCGCGACTCGGAGAAGTACCAACTCCGGCCCCGGTACTGGGAGTCGGCCGCGCGTGAGGGCCGTACGATCGCGCCGCTCCTCACCCGTCTCAACGCCGTCAGAAGGCGCAGCCCCGCCCTGCGGCAGCTACGCGACCTGCACTTCCACCACGCCGACCAGGACGCGGTGATCGCCTACTCCAAGCGTGCCGGATCGAACACGGTTCTGGTCGTCGCCAACCTCGACCCCCACCACACCCAGGAGGCCACGGTCTCGTTGGACATGCCGCAACTCGGCCTGGACTGGCACGAGTCGGTGCCGGTCCGCGACGAGCTGACCGGCGAGACCTACCACTGGGGCAGGGCCAACTACGTGCGCCTCGAACCGGGCCGACGCCCCGCGCACGTCCTCACCGTCCTGCGACCGTCCAACCCGCAGATCGGAGGGTCACCCACCATATGATCGTCAACGAGCCCGTCCCGGACACCTTCGCGGACACTCCCGCCCGGGACCGGGACCCGGACTGGTTCAAGCGTGCCGTCTTCTACGAGGTCCTGGTGCGCTCCTTCCAGGACAGCAACGGCGACGGCGTCGGCGACCTCAAGGGCCTGACCGCCAAACTCGACTACCTCCAGTGGCTCGGCGTGGACTGCCTGTGGCTGCCGCCCTTCTTCAAGTCCCCGCTGAGAGACGGCGGTTACGACGTCTCGGACTACACCGCGGTGCTGCCGGAGTTCGGTGACCTCGCCGACTTCGTGGAGTTCGTGGACGCCGCCCACCAGCGCGGCATGCGCGTGATCATCGACTTCGTCATGAACCACACCAGCGACCAGCACCCGTGGTTCCAGGAGTCCCGCAAGGACCCCGACGGCCCCTACGGGGACTACTACGTCTGGGCCGACGACGACAAGCAGTACCAGGGCGCCCGCATCATCTTCGTGGACACCGAGGCGTCCAACTGGACGTACGACCCGGTACGCAAGCAGTACTACTGGCACCGCTTCTTCTCGCACCAGCCGGACCTCAACTACGAGAACCCGGCGGTGCAGGAGGAGATGATCTCCGCGCTGAAGTTCTGGCTGGACCTCGGCATCGACGGGTTCCGCCTCGACGCGGTGCCGTACCTGTACCAGCGCGAGGGCACCAACTGCGAGAACCTGCCCGCGACCCACCAGTTCCTCAAGCGGGTCCGCAAGGAGATCGACACCCAGTACCCGGACACCGTGCTGCTGGCCGAGGCCAATCAGTGGCCCGAGGACGTGGTCGACTACTTCGGGGACTTCCCGAGCGGCGGCGACGAGTGCCACATGGCGTTCCACTTCCCGGTCATGCCGCGCATCTTCATGGCGGTGCGGCGGGAATCGCGCCACCCGGTCTCGGAGATCCTCGCCAAGACGCCCGCTATTCCCTCGCGTTGCCAGTGGGGGATCTTCCTGCGCAACCACGACGAGCTGACCCTGGAGATGGTCACCGACGAGGAACGCGACTACATGTGGGCGGAGTACGCCAAGGACCCGCGGATGCGGGCCAACATCGGCATCCGCCGCCGTCTCGCGCCGCTGCTCGACAACGACCGCAACCAGATCGAGCTGTTCACCGCCCTGCTGCTGTCCCTGCCCGGCTCGCCGATCCTCTACTACGGCGACGAGATCGGCATGGGCGACAACATCTGGCTCGGCGACCGCGACGCCGTCCGCACCCCCATGCAGTGGACCCCCGACCGCAACGCGGGCTTCTCCTCCAGCGATCCGGGGCGGCTCTTCCTGCCCACGATCATGGACCCGGTCTACGGCTACCAGGTCACCAATGTCGAGGCGTCGATGTCCTCGCCGTCCTCGCTGCTGCACTGGACCCGGCGCATGATCGAGATCCGCAAGCAGAACCCCGCCTTCGGACTCGGCTCGTACAACGAACTCCCGTCCTCCAACCCGGCGGTGCTCGCCTTCCTGCGCGAGTACGAGGACGACCTGGTGCTGTGCGTGCACAACTTCTCCCGCTTCGCCCAGCCCACCGAGCTGGACCTGAGCCGCTTCGGCGGCCGGCACCCGGTCGAGCTGTTCGGCGGGGTGCGCTTCCCCGCGGTGGGCGAACTGCCGTATCTGTTGACCCTGGCGGGACACGGCTTCTACTGGTTCCGGCTGCGCCGCGACCCGGCGTAATACCGCCACGCGGGGCGGCGGAGCGTTTTCGCCGCCCCGCCCCGGGCACCCATCAGTGACACCCCGAACAGATCCGGGGAAAGGACGTGACGCCCGTGACGGAAGCGGTCACCCCTTCGGCGAGCACCACCCTCGACTCACTGGCCCCGCTGCTGCGCGCCTGGCTGCCCCGGCAGCGCTGGTTCGCGGGCAAGGGCCGCCCGGTCACCGGGTTCACCCCCGTGGCCGTGACCCAACTCCTGCCACGGGGCGGTGGGTTGGACCTGTACCACGTCCTCCTGCGCGTCCATCAGCCACCGGAGCCCGCGCATCCCGGCGACTGCTACCAGCTCCTCATAGGCGCGCGCGAGGCGCTGCCACCCCGGCTGGCGCCCGCGCTGATCGGCCATGTGACCCGGGGCCCGCTCGCCGGACGCACGGTGTACGACGCCCTGTACGACCGCCGGCCCGCCGAGGTGCTGCTGGAGGCCCTGCGCACCCGGGCCCGCGTCGGCGGGCTGCGCTTCGAGCGGGACCCGCGCCAGGAGATCCGGCCCCATCTGGTGGCCCGGATGCTGGCCGCCGAGCAGTCCAACTCCTCGGTGGTCTATGGAGATACGTTTATTCTCAAGCTGTTCCGCCGGGTCGTCCCGGGCGTCAACCCCGATCTGGAGCTGCCGCGGGCGCTGGCCCGCGAGGGCTGCCCCCGGGTGCCCGCGCCGACCGCGTGGCTGAGCGCCGAGCTGGACCAACAGCCGTACGTACTGGCGGTGTTGCAGCCCTTTGTGAGCGGTGCCGCCGACGGCTGGGAGCTGGCGCTGCGGGAGCTGGCCAAGGGCGAGGACTTCAGCGCCGAGGCGCGGGCGCTGGGCCGGGCCACGGCCGAGGTGCACACCGCGCTGGCCCGCGCCCTGCCGACCGTCACCCTCGGCCCCGCCGGACTCGGCCCGCTGGTGGACGGGATGACCGAGCGGCTGGCGGCGGCGGTGCAGGCCGTACCGGCGCTGGGGCCGTACGAGCGGGGGCTGCGGTCGGCCTACACCGCGCTCGCCGAACTGGCCGCCGGGGGCCGCACCTGGACCGCCCAGCGCATCCACGGAGACCTCCATCTCGGGCAGTGCCTGCGCGCGCCGTCCGGCGACTGGTCGCTGATCGACTTCGAGGGGGAACCGGCCCGGCCCCCCGCCGAGCGGCGGCTGCCGCAGCCGACCGAGCGGGACATCGCGGGGATGCTCCGCTCCTTCGACTACGCGGCCTGCTCGGTGAGTTCGGCCCCGGCGCGGTGGGCGCACGACTGCCGGGCGGCCTACTGCTCCGGGTACGCGGAGGTGTCCGGCCGCGATCCGCGCACCGATCCGGTGCTGCTGCGCGCCTTCGAGACCGACAAGGCCGTCTACGAGGTGGTGTACGAGGCCCGCCACCGCCCCGACTGGCTGCCCGTGCCGCTGTCGGCGATCCGCCGCCTCGCCGTGTCCGACCCTCACTGACCCGACTCTCGCCCCGGGAGACTCGCTCGTGACGTCGAAGAAGCACCAGACCGATCCCGCCGTGGCAGCCGAGGACCGCGCACGGCTGCTGGCCGGCACCCACCACGACCCGCACTCCGTGCTGGGCGCCCACCCGGTGCCGGGCCGGGTGGCCTACCGCGCCCTGCGCCCGGGCGCCCGCTCGGTCACCGTCGTCTCCGGTCCGCTGCGCACCGAACTGCGCGACGACGGCGACGGTTTCTTCTCCGGACTGCTCCCCTCGGACGCCGTACCGCAGGCGAGCCGACTACGGGTGGCGTACGGCGACACGGTCCACGAGACGGCGGACGCCTACCGTTTCCTGCCCGCGCTCGGCGAACTGGACCTGCATCTGATCGGCGAGGGCCGGCACGAGGAGCTGTGGCGGGCGCTCGGCGCGCACGTCCTTGTGCATCAGGGCGTGCGCGGAACCCGGTTCGCGGTGTGGGCGCCGAACGCGCGGGGCGTCCGGGTGACCGGGAGCTTCGGCTTCTGGGACGGCACCGGTTTCCCGATGCGCTCGCTGGGCTCCTCGGGGGTCTGGGAGCTGTTCGTGCCGGGCGTCGGCGAGGGCGAGCTGTACAAGTTCGAGATCACCCGCCCGGACGGCTCGCACACCCAGCGCGCCGACCCGCTGGCCCGCCGCACCGAGGCGCCGCCCGCGACCTCGTCGATCGTGCAGGTCTCGCACCATGTGTGGCAGGACGCGGAGTGGATGGCGCACCGCGGGGACACCCCGGTGCACGAGGCGCCGTTCTCGGTGTACGAGGTCCATCTCCCGTCCTGGCGCCCCGGCTCGACCTACCGCGAACTGGCCGACCAACTCACCTCCTACGTCACGGAGATGGGATTCACCCATGTGGAGCTGATGCCGGTCGCCGAGCACCCCTTCGGCGGCTCGTGGGGCTACCAGGTCACCGGGTTCTACGCGCCGACGGCCCGGCTGGGCACCCCGGACGACTTCAAGTACCTGGTGGACCGGCTGCACCAGGCCGGGATCGGGGTGCTGATGGACTGGGTACCGGCCCATTTCCCGCGCGACGCGTGGGCGTTGGCCGAGTTCGACGGGCGGCCGCTGTACGAGCACCCCGACCCGCTGCGGGCCGCGCATCCCGACTGGGGCACGCTGGAGTTCGACCTCGGCCGCCGCGAGGTGCGCAACTTCCTCGTGGCGAACGCCGTGTACTGGTGCGAGGAGTTCCATGTGGACGGGCTGCGGGTGGACGCCGTGGCCTCCATGCTCTACCTCGACTACTCGCGCGAGCCGGGGGGCTGGCGGCCGAACGAGCGCGGCGGCCGGGAGAACCTGGACGCGGTGGCCTTCCTCCAGGAGATGAACGCCACCGTCTACCGGCGCTGCCCGGGTGTCGTGACCGTCGCCGAGGAGTCCACGGCCTGGGACGGGGTGACGCGGCCGACCCATGTGCAGGGTCCGAGCGGGTTCGGCGGCCTCGGCTTCGGCCTGAAGTGGAACATGGGCTGGATGCACGACTCGCTCCAGTACATGGCCCACGACCCCGTGCACCGCTCCTACCACCACGGCGAGCTGACCTTCTCCATGGTGTACGCGTACAGCGAGAACTACGTCCTGCCGATATCCCACGACGAGGTGGTGCACGGCAAGGGATCCCTGGTCTCCAAGATGCCGGGCGACTGGTGGCGGCGGCGCGCCGATCTGCGCGCCTACCTGGCCTTCATGTGGGCCCACCCCGGCAAGCAACTCCTTTTCATGGGGCAGGAGTTCGCCCAGGGCGCGGAGTGGTCCGAGGCGGCCGGGCCCGATTGGTGGCTGCTCGACCCCTCGTACCCCGCCGCCCCCGAGCACCGGGGCGTCCGTGACCTGGTCCGCGATCTGAACGCCCGCTACCGGGCCACCCCGGCGCTGTGGCAGCGCGACACCGACCCCTCGGGCTTCGAGTGGATCACCGGTGACTCGGCGTCCGACAACGTGCTCGCCTTTCTGCGCCACGACGCCGACGGCTCGCCCCTGCTGGCCGTCTGCCACTTCTCCCCCGTGGTCCGCGCCGACTACCTCATCGGCGTCCCCGAGGACGTCCCGGCCTGGTCGGAGCTGCTGAACACGGACGCGGAACGCTACGGCGGCAGCGGCGTGACCAACCCGGGCCCGCTGAAACCCGAGCCCCGCGGCGCCCACGGCCGCCCGGCCGCCGTCCGCCTGACCCTGCCCCCCTTGGCCACGGTGTGGCTGCGACCGGCCTAGGGAGCGCCCGGCGGCCGCGCTACTCGTCCCGCTGGGCCAGCGCCCGCGGCAGGTTCCCGGTGTGCAGGACACCCAGTCGCTGGGTGGCGCGGGTCAGGGCGACGTAGAGGTCGCTGGTGCCGTACTCGGCCGGTTCGACGACCAGGACCGAGTCGAACTCCAGGCCCTTGGACTGGCGGGGGTCGAGGAGGACGACCGCCCGGGTGAGGTCGGGTTCGGCACCGGCGGTGACACCGTCCAGGCGCGCGGCGATCGCGCGGTGCAGCCGACGCGGCGCGATGATCGCCAACCTGCCCTCCACCGGCGCGAGTTCGGCGGCCGCCTTGGCCACCGCGCCGGGCAGGTCGTCGTCCTCCCGGCGCACCCAGGGCCGTACCCCGGTGGAGCGCACCGAGCTGGGCGGCAGGAAGTCCGGCTGCTCGGCGCGGACCACGGCCGCGGCGAGGTCCATGATCTCGGACGGGGTGCGGTAGTTCACGCCGAGGCGGGTGTGCTCGTACCGGTCCTCGACATACGGCGCGAGGATCTTCGACCAGGAGCCGACCCCGGCCGCCTCGGCGGTCTGCGCGGGGTCGCCGACCAGGGTCATCGAGCGGGTCGGGCAGCGCCGCATCAGCAGCCGCCAGGCCATCGGTGACAACTCCTGCGCCTCGTCCACGATGATGTGCCCGAACGCCCAGGTCCGGTCGGCCGCCGCCCGCTCGGCCGCGCTGCGGTGGTCCGCCTCCTCCTGCCGCTCGGCGAACCGCTCCGCGTCGATGATGTCGTGCGCGGACAGCACCTCCGAGCCGTCCGGGTCGCCGTCCTCCTTGTCCTCGAACTCGTACGTCCGCGACGCGTACGACACGTCCAGCACGCCCTGCGCGTACGCGATCTGCGTCGCGCGCTCGCGATCGGCGCGGGAGCGGGCCAACCGGTCGTCCTCGCCGAGGAGTTCGGCGGCCTCGTCCAGGAGCGGCACGTCGGCGACGGTCCAGGCGCGGGTCACCGGGCGGCGGATCGCTGCGGCATCGGCGTCGCTCAGATACCCCTCGGGCTCGGCGAGGAAGTCGGCGACCAGCCGCTTCGGGGTGATCCGGGGCCACAACTGGTCGATGGCGGACCAGACTTCGGGGTTCTCGGCGAGTTCGTCGCGGATCTGCGTGATGTCGGAGGCGTCGAGCAGGCTGCTGCCGTCGTAGGGGTCGGTGCCGACCCGCTCGGCGTACAGCTCGGTGAGCGTGTTGAGGATGTGGCCCTCGAAGTACTCGCGGGCCGCGTTGTGCGGCAGCTTCGCGGCGCGGGTGCGTTCGCGGGCGACGCCCACCAGGCCGTCGTCGAGCATCAGCACCTCACGGTCGTGCGCGATCGTGAGGACCGGGTCGGGCAGCGCCTGCCGGTCGCGGACCACCTCGGCGAGCACGTCCGCCATGTCCGCGCGGCCCTTGACCGCGGCCGCCTCGGGGGTGTCGGCGGCGGTGGCCCGCACCCCGGGGAACAGCTCGCCGACCGTGGCCAGCAGGACGCCGGTCTCGCCGAGGGCGGGCAGCACCTCGCCGATGTAGCCGAGGAAGGCCGGGTTGGGCCCGACGATCAGCACGGCACGGCGGGCCAGCAGCTCGCGGTGCTCGTAGAGGAGGTACGCCGCCCGGTGCAGCGCCACGGCGGTCTTGCCGGTGCCGGGTCCGCCCTCCACGACCAGCACGCCCCGGTGCGGTGCCCGGATGATCCGGTCCTGGTCGGCCTGGATGGTGCGCACGATGTCGCCCATCCGGCCGGTGCGGGCCGAGTTCAGCGCGGCCAGCAGCACGGCGTCGCCGTTGTGGTCCTCGTGCCCGGTGCGGGTGGCGTCGCCGAGGTCCAGGATCTCGTCGTGCAGATGGGTGACGGTACGGCCCTCGGTGGCGATGTGCCGGCGCCGCCGCAGTCCCATCGGGGTGTGCCCGGTGGCCAGGTAGAAGGGCCGGGCGACCTCGGCGCGCCAGTCGATCAGCACCGGTGTGTGCTCGGTGTCGTCCGCGCGCAGTCCGATCCGGCCGATGTGGTGCGTCACGCCGCTCGCGAGATCGATCCGGCCGAAGCAGAGCGAGCCGTCGACGGCGTTCAGCGCGGCGAGCAGCCCCGAGCGCTCCGCGACCAGGATGTCCCGCTCCAGCCGGGCCTGCATGGGCTTGTCGCCCTGCGCGAGCGCGTCCCCGACCGAGGTCTCGGCGTCACCGCGCAGCACGTCGACGCGCGCGTACAGTCCGTCGATGAATTCCTGCTCCTGACGCAATTCATCGTCTGGAAATTCGGTGTTTGACAATTCCGCTCCCGCCCGGATATACTGTGCCCACAAAGCTTTTCCGTGACCGCGGTCATGTGAAGTCACGAACCATTGAATATACGCGCAGAAATCCCCCGGACGCAATTGTCCGGGGGATTTCTTGTGTGCGGGCGTGGACTTACAGCAGGTCGGCGAGTTCCTCCAGGAGCCGCCGCTTGGGCCGGGCGCCCACCATGGACCGCACCGGCTCGCCGCCCCGGAAGACCATCAGGGTCGGCGTGGCCAGCACCCCGTAGGCGAGGGTCGTGCCGGGATTGCGGTCGACATCGAGCTGGACGACCTTCAGCCGGTCCCCCTCCTCCCTGGCGATGTCCCGGAGCACCGGCGCCAGCTGCCGGCACGGCCCGCACCACTCGGCCGTGAACTGCACCAGGACCGGCACTCCGGCGTCGATCACCTCGCCGCGAAGTCCGCGTCCGTCACCTCGGCAAGTCCGCTCAGCACGCTCATGACAGCTGCCCTCCCAGTTCGCATCCCGGCTCCGGGCCCCCCGGAACCGATGCCTCGGCGGCCAGCTCGCCCATGGCCCGCTCGGCCCGCCGCAACTGCTCGGCGACCGTCTCGCGCACCGCCGTCAGCTGCCCGACGAGCGCGTCCAGCTCGGCCAGCTTGCGCCGGTACACCGCGAGCGACGCCGGACAGGAGTCCCCCTCGGGATGCCCCGCCCGCAGACATTCCACGAACGGCCGCGTCTCCTCCAGCTCGAACCCGAAGTCCTGGAGCGTCCTGATCTGCGCCAGCAGCCTGAGGTCCGACTCGCCGTACTCCCGATACCCCTTCTCGTCCCGCCGCGCCGAAAGCAGCCCGCGCGCCTCGTAATACCGCAGGGCCCGCGCCGTGGTCCCGGCCCGAGCGGCCAACTCGCCGATTCGCATGAACACGACGGTAGGCCTTGACGCGGACGTCAGGGCAAGCCGGGCGCCGCCGGTCATCCGCCGGGCACGGAGAGCGGGGCTCGGCTTCGCCTGCCAGGGTTACGATCCCGTACGCCGGGCCCGAACTCGGTGACCTGGTCGGCCGGGAACTGTGCCGCGCCGGTATTCCCGCGTACGTCATGCGTCCGGAGGCGACGGGACGGCCCGGTGCCCGGGTGGAGGCCGACGACAGCCAGGGCGAGCATGTCGGCGGCCTCTACGTCCGCTGGAGCGCACCGGGTCTGGCGGCGGCAGCCGTAAAGGCGGTGACGCAGCGAGCTGACCCGGCGGCGCCGGAACGGGAACACCATGCCGAGGTCGTGCTGCTCATGCGGACGGCGTTGATCGGCGTCCTGCGGGCGGCCGGTTTCTCCGCCGTACCTGAACACCGCGCCGACGGGCGGGGCCTGCCGCCCCGCCCCGGCGCATCCCGCTTCTCGCGGACCGGCCCCCTCAGACCAGCACCCCCGCCGACTCCTCCACCTCCAGCAGGGACGCGCTGTGGCGTTCCTCGTCGAATTTACGGCGGCCGCCGCGGAGGCCGAAGAGGCGTTTGGCGAGGGCGATGTAGAGGACGGCGAGGATGTTGAGCGCGAGGGTGGCGATCTTGAGGTAGCTGATCTTCTCGGTCAGCTCGTAGATCTCCAGCGGCAGGAACGCGGCGGTGGCGACCACCGTGAGGTACTCCGCCCAGCGCCTCGCGCGCCACAGGCCGACCGCCTCGACCAGTTCGATCAGGGCGTAGGCGAGGAGCAGCCCGGCGACCAGGAGAAGCGTGGAGTGCTGGTAGCCGAACGCCTTCTGGATGGAGCCGACCACGGGTGAGTGGTCGAGGTCGTAGTGGAAGTGCCGGAAGACGGGGCGCAGCACGGTCAGGTACTCGTTGAAGAGCCGCCGTACCGCGTCCTGGCTGTTGCTGAACTTCCACACGGCCACCGCGACCAGCACTATGAACACCCCGCGCACGGCCCGCTCGATGGCGAGGAACCGCAGGATGAACAGGTCCCGCAGCACCTTCCCGCGCGGCACCAGCGGCGCGTCCTGCGCCGGTCCCGAGCCGTGCGGCTCCCCGAGCGCGAAGTCCCCGCAGCGCAGACAGCGCCACGCGTCCCCGAGCCCGGTCTGCGCGTGCAGCCGTACCCGCAGTCGCGGATCGTCGGGCGCGTAGGTCACATGCCCCTTGCGCGCGCAGGTCCGCCGGTCCCAGTCGATCTTCATGTCCCCCGTGCCTCCATGCAGGTACAGACGCCACGCACGAGCGTGCCGTTCCGGTCGTCCGGAACGGCACGCTAATGGATGTCGGCGGGAAAGCGTCAGCCGGTGGTGGTCTCCGCCAGTTCCTTCTCCGCTTCCTTCACCTCTTCGGTCGTCGCGTGGCGCGGCAGCAGGAACGCCACCAGGACCGTGCCGACGCCGAGGACGACCGCGCCGACCAGGCTGGTGTGGGCGACGGCGGAGGAGAAGGAGGAGCCGACGGCGTCGGCCATCTGGCGGGCGCCCGCGGCGAGTTCGGTCGCCTGCTGCTTGAGCGCGGCGGCCTGCTGGGGGCTGCTCGCGTGGGCGGCCTGGGCGGCGACCTGGTGGGCCTTGTCGGCGATGCCCTGGGCGACGGCGTACCCGGCGCCGACCGAGTCCTGGGCGGTCTCCAGGGCGCTCGGCGGGAGCTTGCTGTGGGCGGTGGCGTCGGAGAGGTGGTTGCCGTACGACGTGGCCAGCAGCGAGCCGAGGATGGCGATGCCGAGCGAGCCGCCCAGCTCCAGCGAGGTGTCGTTGACCGCGCCGCCGACGCCCAGTTCGGACTCGGGGAACGCGCCCATGATCGCGTCGGTGCAGGGCGAGAGGGCGAGGCCGATGGCGAGGCCGAGGATGATCAGCGGGGCCACGAAGTCGCCGTACGTCGAGCCCGCGTCCACCTGGGTGAGCAGCGCGAGCGCCACCGTGCCGAGGACCATGCCCGCGCTGACGGTCCACTTCATGCCGACGCGCGGGGTGAGCCAGCCGGTGAGGCCCGAGCCGACGAACACGGCACCGGCCAGCGGCAGCATCCGCACACCGGTCTGCAGGGCGTCGTAGCCGAGGACGAACTGGAGGTGCTGGGTGAGGAAGTAGAACGCGCCGAACACGGCCAGGAAGAACAGGGCGACGGCCAGGTTGGAGCCGGCGAAGCGGCGGTGCGCGAAGCGGCGGACGTCCAGGATCGGGCGCGGGTGGCGCAGCTCCCACAGGACGAAGGCGATCAGGCCCACGCCCGCGATCACGGCGGCGGCGACGGCCTTGCCGCTCCAGCCGAAGTGCGGGCCCTGGATGATCATGTAGACCAGCGAGCCGGTCCAGATCACGGACAGCAGGCCGCCGACGTAGTCGATGCGGTCGTGGTGGCCGGCCTTGGACGGCGGGACCAGGACGAAGGCGGCGACGAGGGCGACGAGCGCGATCGGCACGTTGATCAGGAAGGTCGAGGACCAGCCGTGGTCGCGCAGCAGCGCACCGGCGACCACCGGGCCCGCGGCGATGGCGAGGCCCGCGGTGGCCGTCCACAGCACGATCGCCTTGGCCCGCTCGGCCCGCGGGAAGGTCGCCGCGAGCAGCGACAGCGTGGCCGGCATGATCAGCGCCGCGCCGACGCCCATCACCGCGCGCGCCGCGATCACGGTCGCCGCGCTGTCCGCGAGGTAGCCGAAGACGGCGCCGCCGCCGAAGACCAGCAGGCCGAGCACGAGCGCCCCGCGCCGGCTGTACTTGTCGCCGATCGCGCCGAGCAGCAGCATCAGCGCCGCGTAGGGCACGGTGTAGCCGTCGATCACCCACTGGAGATCGGCGCTGGAGAGGCCGAGGTCCTTCGTCATGTCGGGCGCGGCGACCGTGAGGGCGGTGTTGGCCATCACGATGATCAGCAGGCTCAGGCAGAGCACCAGCAGGGCCCACCAGCGCCGGGCGTAGGGGCGCTCCATCTTCTCGACCGGTTCGGTCATGACGAGTCGCATGGCAGGGGTTTGCCTTCCTCGGGGTTCGCGACGGAACTTGCACATCATCGTGCAATTGCACAACGATGTGCAATGTACGCCGTTACACAGTGCTGTGCAAGTTGGGTGAGGAAGTGCAGAATGGCCCGCATGACCACGGGTAACCCCAGCCGCGCCGACGCCAACCGCCGCCGCATCCTCGACGTCGCCCTCGCCGAGCTGCTGCGCGACCCGGACGCGTCGATGGACCAGATCGCGCGCGCCGCCGGAGTCGTACGACGGACCGTGTACGGCCACTTCCCCAGCCGGGAGGCGCTGATCAGCACCCTGACCGACGAGGCCGTGCAGGCGCTCGCGGACGCGGACGCGGCGGGGCGCACCGGGGTCACGGACCCGGCGGAGGCGCTGGCCCGCTCGGTGCTGGCGCTCTGGGCGACCGCCGACCGCTACCGGCTGCTGATCGCCCTCGCCCAGCGCACGGTCACCGTGCAGGGCATCCGCGAACGGCTCGCCCCGGTGCGCGCGGCCAAGATCCGGGTGCTCCAACAGGGCCTGGACGAGGGCGTGTTCACCTCGCCGCTGCCCGCCCCCGCGCTCGCCTATGTGCACGAGCAGACGCTGTTCGCGGTGATGGAGGCGGTCAACGACGGGCTCCTGGCGGCAGAGGAGGCGGGCCGCGCCGCCACGGTCACCGTCCTGACCGCGGCGGGCGTACCCGCCTCGCTGGCCACCGCCCTGGTGACCAGGGTGAGTTCGCACCCGTAGCGCGAACAGCCGGATGCCCGGCCCCGGTTCAGGCGGAGCCGGACATCCGGAGAAGGAGGCCGGGACAGCTGGGGGCGGCCAGGGACTAGGCCTTGGCCAGCCGCTCCTCCCGGGGCTCGGGAACCTCCGCCACGGTACCCGCCGTCACGTCCATCACCGTCTCGTCGAACGGCAGCTCACCGGAGAGCACCCGCGCCACCCGCGCCTGGTCGATCTCCTTGGTCCAGGTGCCCACCAGCACCGTGGCGATCGCGTTGCCCGCGAAGTTCGTCAGCGCCCGCGCCTCGCTCATGAACCGGTCGATGCCGACGATCAGTCCGACGCCGTCCACCAGCGCGGGCTTGTGCGACTGGAGACCACCGGCCAGCGTGGCGAGGCCCGCGCCGCTGACCCCCGCCGCGCCCTTCGACGCCAGCAGCAGGAAGAGCAGCAGCGGGATCTGCTCGCCGACCGACATCGGGGTGCCCAGCGCGTCCGCGATGTACAGCGACGCCATGGTCATGTAGATCATCGTGCCGTCGAGGTTGAAGGAGTACCCGGTCGGCACGGTGATGCCGACGACCGGCTTGCTGACGCCGAGGTGCTCCATCTTCGCGATCAGGCGCGGCAGCGCGGACTCGGAGGAGGAGGTGGACAGGATCAGCAGGAATTCGCGGGCCAGGTAGCGGCACAGGGAGAAGACGTTGACCCCGGCGAAGATCCGCAGCACCGCGCCGAGCACCACGAAGACGAACAGCACACAGGTGATGTAGAAGCCGAGCATCAGCACGGCGAGGCTCTTCAGCGCGTCCAGTCCCGCCGAGCCGGTGACCGCGGCGATCGCGCCGAACGCGCCGATCGGCGCGGCCCACATGACCATGGACAGGACGCGGAAGACGAGCCGCTGGATGTGCTCGATGCCGCGCAGCACCGGCTGCCCGGCCGTGCCCATGGCCTGGAGGGCGAACCCGGCGAGCAGGGCGACCAGCAGGGTCTGGAGCACCTGGCCCTCGGTGAAGGCGGACACGAAGGTCTGCGGGATGATCGACAGGACGAAGTCGACGGGCGGCAGCGCGTCGCTGCTGACCTGCGCGTGTCCGGTCTGCTTGAGGGCGCCGGTCAGATGGAGCCCGGCGCCGGGGTGCAGCACATTGCCGACGACGAGCCCGATGGCGAGCGCGACCAGCGACATCACGAGGAAGTAGCCGAGGGCGATACCGCCGACGGCGCCCACCTTGGCCGCCTTGCGCACCGAGCCGATGCCGAGCACGATCGTGCAGAAGATGATCGGCGAGATCATCATCTTGATCAGATTGACGAACCCGGTGCCCAGTGGCTGGAGCTGGACGGCGGCATCCGGCCAGATGAGTCCGACGGCGATGCCGAGCGCGACGGCCACGATGACGGCGATGTACAGGTAATGGGTCCGGTCCCGCCGCTCGCGGGGTGCGGCAGCTGCCGTATCGGGGGTGGTGGCGGCCACGACTGCCCTCCTTGACGTCTTCGTCGACGTCGTCGTCGGTGCACGACCGGCGTGCGGCTCACGTCCGGGTGGTGCTGGGGAACGCGGTGACTATCTCCCGTCCTGTGAGGGCGGTCACGCTTGCGTTCATTTAGTTCACGCCAGAACCAGGGGCACACTGGCTGGCATGCGCCTTCCGTCCCTGACCCGCCCGCGCAGCCTGGCGGGCCAGCTGTTCGCCATGCAGGCGGTGCTGATCGCCGTGGTCGTGGCCGGATACGCGCTGTTCACGTACGTCAGCGACCGGCGGCAGGCGGAGGACGCGGCCGCCCGGCAGGCGACCGGGGTGGCCCGCTCGATCGCCGACTCCCCCGCGGTCCGCGCCGCGATCCGCACCCCGGACCCGACCGCGCCGCTCCAGCCGTACGCCCTGAAGGTCACCCGGGACACCAACGTCGACTTCGTCACGATCATGAGCCCGGACGGCATCCGCTGGACACACCCGGACCCCCGGCAGATCGGCAAGCGCTTCCTCGGCACCACCGCCCCCGCCCGCGCGGGCCGCACCTTCACCGAGACCTACACCGGCACCCTCGGCCCCTCCGTGCGGGCGGTGACCCCGGTGACGGACGGCGGCCGGATCGTCGGCCTGGTCAGCGCCGGGATCACCGTGGACCGGATCAGCGAGCGGCTCCAGGACCAGGTCACGGCGCTGCTCGGGGTGGCCGGCGGGGCGCTGCTCCTGGGCGCGGTGGGCACGTACGTCGTCAACGCCCGGCTGCGCCGGCACACCCACAACATGAACGCCGCCGAGCTGAGCCGGATGCACGACTACCATCAGGCGGCGCTGCACGCGGTCCGCGAGGGGCTGCTGATGCTGGACGGGCAGTACAGGGTGGCGCTGATCAACGACGGCGGGCGGGAGCTGCTCGGGGTCGGCGAGGAGGACGGGGTGATGGGACGGTCGGTGGCCGAGCTGGGCCTGCCCGCGCCGCTGACGGGCGCGCTGCTGTCCTCCCGGCCCCGGGTGGACGAGGTGCATCCGACGGCCTCCCGGGTGCTGGTGGTGAACACCTCCCCGGTCTCCGGCGGGGAACGCAGGGGTACGGTCGTCACCCTGCGCGATGTCACCGAACTCCAGTCGCTGATGGGCGAGTTGGACACCGAGCGGGGCTTCAGCCAGGCGCTGCGCTCGCAGGCGCACGAGGCGGCGAACCGGCTGCACACCGTGGTCTCGCTGATCGAACTGGGCCGCTCCGAGGAGGCCGTCCAGTTCGCCACCGCCGAACTGGAGCTGGCGCAGGCGCTGACCGACCAGGTGGTGGCGGCGGTCGGCGAACCGGTCCTCGCGGCGCTGCTGCTGGGCAAGACCGCACAGGCCAACGAGCGGGGCGTGGAGCTGGTGGTGTCGCCCGACAGCCGGCTCGACGACGAGCTGCTGTCCGGCGGTCCGCCCGCGCGGGACCTGGTGACCATCCTCGGCAATCTGATCGACAACGCGGTGGACGCGGCGCAGGGCCCCGCGCGGGCGCGGGTGACCGTGACGGCGTACGCCCCGGCGGACGAGCTGGTGCTGCGGGTCGCGGACACCGGCCCCGGCGTCGACCCCGACCACGCCGACCTGGTGTTCCAGCGCGGCTTCACGACCAAACCGGCCGGGCCCGGTGGCCGGGGCCTCGGGCTCGCGCTCGTACGGCAGGCGGTGACCCGGCACGAGGGCACGCTCACGGTCACGGACGCGGCCCCCGGGGGCGGCGCGGTGTTCGAGGTGCGGTTGCCGCTGCGCCCGGCGCCGGTGGCGGCGAAGGGCGGTGCCGGATGACGGACCCGATCAGAGTGCTGATCGTGGAGGACGACCCGGTCGCCGCCGACGCGCACGAGCTGTACGTGGGCCGGGTGCCGGGCTTCGTCGCGGTCGCCAAGGCCCGCACGGGCGCGCAGGCGCGGCGCGTCCTGGACCGCACGGAGGTGGATCTGCTCCTCCTCGATCTGCATCTGCCCGATGTGCACGGGCTCCAGTTCGCCCGCTCGCTGCGCGCCGCCGGCCATCACGCGGATGTGATCGCGGTGACCTCGGCGCGGGATCTGGCGATGGTGCGCGAGGGGGTCTCGCTGGGTGTCGTGCAGTACGTGCTCAAGCCGTTCACCTTCGCCACGCTGCGCGACCGGCTGGTGCGCTACGCGGAGTTCCGGGGCGCCGCGGGCGAGGCGAGCGGGCAGGACGAGGTGGACCGGGCGCTCGCGGCGCTCCGGGCGCCCGCCCCGGCCGCGCTGCCCAAGGGGCTCAGCGGGCCGACGCTCCAGCGGGTGACCGGCGCGCTGCGGGTGGCGGCCGACGGGCTCACCGCGGCCAAGGTCGCCGAGGCGGTGGGCATATCGAGGATCACCGGGCGCCGTTATCTGGAGCACCTGGTGGACACCGGCCGGGCCGCCCGCAGCCCGCTGTACGGCCAGGTGGGGCGGCCGGAACTGGTCTACCGCTGGGTGTCGCAAACGCCGTGAGCCTGCGGTGATCGCCAACTCCCTTTCACCGCACACGCATTGACCTGAGCGGACCGCCGCTCTTACCTTCACGGACACCACCGAGGCCACCCCCACGTGTGCCCGCAGGAGGTCATGCCCGTGCGCCCCACCGCCGCTCTCACCGCCCTGCTCACCACCGCCCTCGCCGCCACCGCCCTCACCGCGTGCGGCAGCGGCTCCGACGAGGGGCCCAACACCCTGAAGGTGTCGTACAAGCAGTCGACCGACAACTCCATCAAGGTGATGGACACCTACCTCGCCGGGATCAAGAAGCAGTTCGAGCGCCAACACCCGGGGAAGAAGGTCGAGTTCGTGCCGATCAAGGCGCCGGACTCGGAGTACTACACCAAGCTCCAGCAGATGCTGCGCTCCCCGCGCACCGCGCCCGACCTGGTCTACGAGGACACCTTCCTCATCAACTCCGACATCACCAGCGGGTACTTGAAGCCCCTCGACCCGTATCTCGCGAAGTGGCCGGACTGGGGGCGGTTCATCGGCACCGCGAAGGCCGCGGCCCGGGGGCAGGACGGGAAGACGTACGGCGTCCCGGACGGCACCGACACCCGCGGACTCTGGTTCGACAAGCGGGTGTTCCGCAAGGCGGGGCTGCCCGCCGACTGGCAGCCGCGGACCTGGGACGACATCCTCACCGCCGCCCGCACCATCAAGCGGAAGGTCCCCGGTGTCACCCCGCTCAACGTCTACACCGGCAAGCCCGCGGGCGAAGAGGCCACGATGCAGGGCTTCGAGGAACTCCTGTACGGCACGAACGACGGCCGGGGCGATCCGCTGTACGACGGCACGAGCAAGAAGTGGAGGGCGGCCGGCCAGGGTTTCAAGGACGCGCTGGCGTTCGTGCACCGCGTGTTCCAGGAGAAGCTGGGCCCGGACGTGTCCGACGCGCTCGACCCCAACTACTCCACCACCGTGCGCGGTGAGCTGCTTCCCCAGGGCAGGCTGGGCATCGACCTGGACGGCTCCTGGCTGCCGCAGGACTGGCTGCCGGGCAGCGGGCACGCGTGGAAGGACTGGTCCAAGGAGATCGGGCTGGCCTACATGCCCACCCAGCACGGGCAGGCGCCGGGCAAGGTGAGCATGTCGGGCGGCTGGACCTGGTCGATCCCGGCGCGGGCCGCCCATCCGGATCTCGCCTTCGACTTCATCAGGACGCTCCAGACCAAGGACAACGCGCGGAAGTGGTACATCGCCAACTCCGGTATCGCGGTGCGCGAGGACGTGGCGGCGGACCCCGCGTACGTGGGCGCGCAGCCCGGGATCAAGTTCTTCACCGATCTGGTGGCCACGACGCACTACCGGCCCGCGTTCCCCGCCTATCCGAAGGTGTCGACCGCGATCCAGGAGGCCATGGAGAGCGTGACCACCGGGGACCGGTCGGTGGCGCAGGCGGCGGGTGACTACGACGCCGCGCTCAAGGACGTCACCGGCGGCCGGGTGGTGGGCGGGTGAGGAGCCGGGGCGCGCTGCCCGGGATCACCCGGGCGCTGCCCCTCGCCCCCGCCGTCGTCCTGCTGCTGCTCTTCCTCGCCGGGCCCATCGCCTACTGCGTCCTCATCTCCTTCACCGACCTCCAGCTGACCGGTCAGGCGCACTCCTCCTTCGTGGGGTTCGCCAACTTCCGCCGGGCGTTCGGGGATCCGGCGTTCCTCAACGCCGTATGGCTGACCCTGGTGTTCACCGTGCTGTCCTCGATCGTCGGGCAGAACACCCTGGGGCTGGCGCTCGCCGCGCTGCTGAAGCGGGCCTCCCGGCCGGTGCGTGCGGTGGCCGGCGCGGTGGTGGTCACGGCGTGGGTGCTGCCGGAGGTGGTGGCCGGGTTCCTGCTGTACGCGTTCTT
Organism: Streptomyces sp. LaBMicrA B280; assembly: GCF_049222185.1. Taxonomy (NCBI): domain Bacteria; kingdom Bacillati; phylum Actinomycetota; class Actinomycetes; order Kitasatosporales; family Streptomycetaceae; genus Streptomyces; species Streptomyces sp. LaBMicrA B280. The sequence goes on from NZ_JBMJCT010000003.1 coordinate 159,858, forward strand.
CCGCCGGGAGGGAACCCTGGACGCGATCCTCGGCTGGCTCCAACTGCCGCGCCAGAACTGGCTGTACACGCTGCCGATCCTCGCGGTGTCCTTCGCCAACGTATGGCGCGGCACGGCGTTCTCGATGCTGGTGTACTCCGCCGCGCTGGACGAGATCCCGGCCGAGATCAGCGAGGCGGCCGAGGTGGACGGGGCGGGCGGCTGGCGGCGGCTGTGGCACATCACGCTGCCGATGATCCGCCGGTCCATCGGCACCAATCTGCTGCTCAACACCCTCCAGACGCTCTCGGTGTTCGGGCTGATCTGGGTGATGACGCGGGGCGGGCCGGGCGACAGGAGCCAGACGCTGCCGCTGCTGATGTACGAACAGGCCTTCCAGAACAGCATGATCGGGTACGGCACCGCCGTCGCGCTGCTTCTGCTGCTGGTGGGGGCGCTGTTCTCGGTCGGGTATCTGCGGCTGCTGCGGACGGAGGTGTGATGGCCCGCGCCCGCGCCCGGACCCGCCGGACCCGCGCCCGGCCCCGCGCCCGCGTACGCGCCGCACGGCGGCACACCGCCGACGCCTGTCTGCTGCTGGTGGCCGCGGCGTTCGCGCTGCCGCTGGCCTGGGTGGTGCTGGCCAGTGTGGACCCGGGCGCCGATCTGCGCGTCCGGATCCCGGACAGCCTCACCCTCGGCAACTTCCGGGCGGTCCTGACCCCGGACATCACCTACACCCCGCTGCTCAACAGCCTGATCCTGTGCGGCTGCGCCACCGCGCTCACGGTCGGGTGCGCCGCGCTCGCCGCCTATCCGCTGTCCCGGTTCCGGTCCCGGCTCAACCGGCCGTTCCTGCTGACCATCCTCTTCGCCACCTGCCTGCCCATCACCGCGATCATGGTGCCGGTGTACGCCCTGTTCGTGCGGGTGAATCTGATCGACACCCTCCAGGGCACGATCCTGTTCTTCGCGGCGACCCAACTCCCGTTCGCCATCTGGCTGATGAAGAACTTCATGGACGGCGTCCCGAAGGAGCTGGAGGAGGCCGCCTGGACCGACGGCGCCTCGTCCCTGCAGTCGCTGCTGCGCATCGTCCTGCCGCTGATGGGGCCGGGCCTCGCCGTGGTGACCGTCTTCTCGTTCGTCATGATGTGGGGCAACTTCTTCGTCCCCTTCATGCTCCTGCTCACCCCCGACCGCATGCCCGCCTCGGTCAGCGTCAACGACTTCTTCGGCAACCGCGGCATGGTCGCCTACGGCCAGCTCGCCGCGTTCTCGGTCATCTACTCGACCCCGGTGATCCTGCTGTACGTCCTGGTCTCCCGCCGCCTCGGGAACGGCTTCGCGCTCGGGGGCGCGGTCAAGGGCTGACGACGCGATCAAGGGCCGACGAAGAGGCGGGCGAGGGGGCGGGGGCTGTGCGTTCGGACAATACGTGATCCTGGCGGAACGGACCGTATCCCCCGCGCCCCGCCGGGCCTACCTTGTGCGGGGTGCGCCCACCCTCCTCTCCCCCGCCGCCGCCCCCGTTCGACGCCCAGGCCGCCCGGCGGCTGCGCGGCGCCCTCGGCATGGGGCCCGAGCATGTCGCCCACGCCCTGCGGTCCGCGTACGGGCTGCCCTACGTCACGCCCGGACACGTACTCGCCTGGGAGCGCGGCACCGCCGCCCCGGACCACACCGAACTCGCCGCGCTCGCCGGGGCGTTGTGGTGCGACCCGGGGGAACTCCTGGACCGCCCCCGCACCCTGCGCGAGCACCGCATCGCCCGCGGCGTCGCACCGCAGGACGTCGCCCGCGCCGTCGGCATGGACCTGCCCGGGTATCTGCGGATGGAGGAGGACGGCGTCTGGCGCGGCACCGAGCGGCAGGTCCTGGAGCTCGTGCGGGTGCTGCGCCTCGAACCGCCGGACGTCGTGGCCGTCACCGGCCGTACGGAGCCGCTCGCCGCGCTGCTGCGCGGGGCCGTGACGACCCGCTGGCAGGCGTATGTGCGTCAGGTCGGGGAGCTGGTGGCCCTGGAGCGTCCCGTGCTTGAGGAGGCGCTGCGCCGGCTGCACCGGGACTACCAGGGCCGGATGACCGCCACCCTGGGCTGGGGCGGCGGGGGCACGGCCGGGGCCGCCGGGGAGGAGTTCCTGGAGCGGATCGTGGAGAACTTCTGGGCGGCCGTGCGGCGGGAGCCGTAGAACTCCCGCCGGGACAGGGCCACTTCCGGGAGACGGGGCGGTCTAGAAGACCGACTCCGCCTCGTCCATCCGGTCCTTCGGGACCGTCTTCAGCTCGGTGACCGCCTGCGCGAGCGGGACCATCTCGATGTCGGTGCCGCGCAGGGCGGTCATCCGGCCGAACTCGCCGCGGTGGGCGGCCTCCACGGCGTGCCAGCCGAAGCGGGTGGCGAGGACGCGGTCGTAGGCGGTGGGCACGCCGCCGCGCTGGACATGGCCGAGGATGACCGGCTTGGCCTCCTTGCCCAGGCGCCGCTCCAGCTCGTAGGCGAGGGCGGTGCCGATGCCCTGGAAGCGCTCATGGCCGTACTGGTCGATCGCGCCCTTGCCGTAGTCCATGGTGCCCTCGGCGGGGTGCGCGCCCTCGGCGACGCAGACCACGGCGAACTTCTTGCCGCGCGAGAAGCGCTCCTCGACCATCTTGACCAGGTCCGCGGGGTCGAAGGGCCGCTCGGGCAGGCAGATGCCGTGGGCTCCCGCGGCCATCCCGGACTCCAGCGCGATCCAGCCCGCGTGCCGGCCCATGACCTCGACCACCATCACCCGCTGGTGGGACTCGGCGGTGGTCTTGAGGCGGTCCATCGCCTCGGTGGCGACGCCCACCGCGGTGTCGAAGCCGAAGGTGCGGTCCGTGGCGGAGATGTCGTTGTCGATCGTCTTGGGCACGCCGACGACCGGGAGCCCCGCGTCCGAGAGCATCCGGGCCGCCGTCAGGGTGCCCTCGCCGCCGATCGGGATCAGCGCGTCGATGCCGAACTCCCCGACCATGTCGGTGGCCCGCTCGCAGGCCTCCCGCAGCCGGTCCCGCTCCAGCCGTGAGGAGCCGAGGATGGTGCCGCCGAGGGCCAGGATGCCGCTGACCGCGTCCAGGTCCAGGGCGCGGTAGTGGCGGTCGAGCAGACCGCGGTAGCCGTCCTCGAATCCGATGACCTCGTCGTCGTACTGCGTCACCGCGCGGTGCACGACCGAACGGATCACGGCGTTCAGTCCGGGGCAGTCGCCGCCTGCGGTGAGAACTCCGATGCGCATCGTGCTGTGTCTCCTGCTCGCTGTCTCGTCCGTGCGTGAGCCTGCCCCGATTCTTTCACGTCCGCCGGGGAGCCCCGCAATCCTGACGGGCGCCTTATCCCGGCCGAGGGGTACTGTCAAGAGGGTTCCGCTCACCCTGGTGGGCGATTTTTATGCCGACCCTTCGACGACGATCTTTCGACGGCGTCCCTATCGATGGCGTCCCTATCGACGGCGACATGAGAAACGGAGTGGACACGTGACGCGCAGCGTGTACCTGACCGGCATCGACCGCGGCGACGGCCGCCAGGTCGTGGAGCTGGGGGTCATGGAACTGCTGACCCGGCAGGTCGACCGGGTGGGGGTCTTCCGCCCGCTCGTGCACGACGGCCCCGACCGGCTGTTCGAGCTGCTGCGGGCGCGCTACCGCCTCTCCCAGGACCCGGCGACCGTGATCGGCATGGACTACCGGGAGGCGTCCGCGATCCAGGCCGAGCAGGGCACCGACGAGCTGGTCTCGACCCTGGTCGACCGCTTCCACCAGCTGGCCCGCTCCTTCGACGTGGTGCTGGTCCTCGGCACCGACTTCGCCGCCACCCAGCTCCCCGACGAGCTGGCCCTCAACGCCCGCCTGGCCAATGAGTTCGGCGCCTCCGTGCTGCCGGTCGTCGGCGGTCGCGGCCAGAACGCCGAGTCGGTGCGCGCGGAGGTCCGCAACGCCTACCGCGCCTATCACGGCCTGGGCTGCGACGTCCTCGCCATGATCGCCAACCGGGTGGCCCGCGAGGACCGCGACGAGCTCGCCGAGCGGCTTGCCTCCCGGCTGCCGGTGCCCTGCTACGTGCTGCCCGACGAGCCCGCCCTGTCCGCGCCGACCATCGCGCAGATCGCCCAGGCCCTGGACGCCCGGGTGGTGCTCGGCGACGACTCCGGGCTCGCCCGCGACGCCCTCGGCTTCGTCTTCGGCGGCGCCATGCTGCCGAACCTGCTGACCGCCCTGACCCCGGGCTGTGTGGTGATCACCCCCGGGGACCGCGCGGACCTGGTCGTCGGCGCCCTGGCCGCGCACAGCGCCGGCACCCCGCCGATAGCCGGCATGCTGCTCACCCTGGACGAGGTGCCGAGCCAGGAGATCCTCACGCTGGCCGCCCGGCTCGCCCCGGGCACCCCGGTCCTTTCGGTGCGCGGCAACAGCTTCCCCACCGCCGAGCGGCTGTTCTCGCTGGAGGGCCGGATGACGGCGGCCACCCCGCGCAAGGCCGAGACCGCGCTCGGCCTGTTCGAGCGCCATGTCGACACCGCCGAGCTGGCGAGCCGCGTCTCGGCGACCAGCGGCGACCGCGTCACCCCGATGATGTTCGAGCACAAGCTGCTCGACCGGGCGCGCGCCGACCGGCGCCGGGTGGTGCTCCCGGAGGGCACCGAGGAGCGGGTGCTGCACGCGGCCGAGGTGCTGATGCGCCGGGGCGTGTGCGACCTGACCCTGCTCGGGCCCGTCGACCAGATCCGCAAGAAGGCCGCCGACCTGGGCATCGACCTCGGCGACACCCAGCTGATCGACCCGGCCACCTCCGAGCTGCGCGACGGCTTCGCCGAGAAGTACGCGGCCCTGCGCGCCCACAAGGGCGTCACGGTGGAGCTGGCGTACGACGTGGTCACGGACGTGAACTACTTCGGCACCCTGATGGTCGAGGAGGGCCTCGCCGACGGCATGGTCTCCGGCTCGGTGCACTCCACGGCGGCCACCATCCGCCCGGCCTTCGAGATCATCAAGACCCGCCCGGAGGCCGCGATCGTCTCCTCGGTGTTCTTCATGTGCCTGGCCGACAAGGTGCTGGTCTACGGCGACTGCGCGGTCAACCCCGACCCGGACGCCGAGCAGCTCGCCGACATCGCCGTCCAGTCGGCCGGTACGGCGGCCCGGTTCGGGGTGGAGCCGCGGATCGCGATGCTGTCGTACTCCACCGGCACCTCCGGCACCGGCGCCGATGTGGACAAGGTGCGCGCGGCCACCGAGCTGGTGCGCGCCCGCCGCCCCGACCTGAAGATCGAGGGGCCGATCCAGTACGACGCCGCCGTGGAGCCCACGGTCGCCGCGACCAAGCTGCCGGGCTCCGAGGTCGCCGGGCAGGCCACGGTGCTGATCTTCCCGGACCTCAACACCGGCAACAACACCTACAAGGCCGTGCAGCGCTCGGCCGGCGCGATCGCCGTCGGCCCGGTCCTCCAGGGGCTGAACAAGCCGGTCAACGACCTGTCCCGGGGCGCCCTGGTGCCGGACATCGTGACCACCGTCGCCATCACCGCCATCCAGGCCCAGACCTCCGCAGACCGAGCAGAAAGCGTGCCCGCATCGTGACCGCGACCCGTGTCCTCGTCCTCAACTCCGGCTCCTCGTCGCTGAAGTACCAGCTGCTCGACATGCGGGACACCAGCCGCCTCGCGCTCGGCCTGGTCGAGCGGATCGGCGAGCAGACCTCCCGGCTCAAGCACACCTGTGTCGGCACCGGTGAGACCCGTGAGCAGAACGGCCCGATCGCCGACCACGACGCCGCGCTCAAGGCGGTCGCCGAGGAGCTGGCCCGGGACGGCATCGGCCTCGACTCGCCCGACCTGCTGGCGATCGGGCACCGGGTGGTGCACGGCGGGATGTTCTTCACCGAGCCCACCGTCGTCGACGACGGGGTGATCACCGAGATCGAGCGGCTGATCCCGGTCGCCCCGCTGCACAACCCGGCCAACCTGACCGGCATCCGCACCGCCCGCGCGCTGCGCCCCGATCTGCCGCAGGTCGCCGTGTTCGACACCGCGTTCCACACCACGATGCCGGAGTCCGCCGCGCGCTACGCGATCGACCCGAAGATCGCGGACCGCTACCGGGTGCGCCGCTACGGCTTCCACGGCACCTCGCACGCCTATGTGTCCCGCGAGACGGCCCGGCTGCTGGGCAGGGACCCCGCCGAGGTCAATGTGATCGTGCTGCACCTCGGCAACGGCGCCTCCGCGTCCGCGGTGGAGGGGGGCCGGTGCGTGGACACCTCCATGGGGCTCACGCCTTTGGAGGGGCTGGTGATGGGTACGCGCTCCGGTGATCTGGATCCCGCGGTCATCTTCCATTTGGCCCGGGTTGGCGGAATGTCCATGGACGAGATCGACACTCTTCTCAACAAGAGGAGCGGCCTGTTCGGTCTGTGCGGGGACAACGACATGCGGGAGATCCGCCGCCGGATCGACGAGGGCGACCAGGAAGCCGCTCTCGCCTTCGACATTTACATTCACCGGCTCAAGAAGTACATCGGCGCCTATTACGCCGTCCTCGGGAAGGTGGACGCGATCGTGTTCACCGCCGGGGTCGGGGAGAACGCGGCGCCCGTGCGGCAGGCGGCGATCGCGGGCCTGGAGGGGCTGGGCGCGGCGGTCGACCCGGAGCTGAACTCCGTACGCGGCGACGGGGCGCGGCTGATTTCGCCCGCGTCCGCGCGAGTGGCCGTGGCCGTGGTGCCGACGGATGAAGAACTGGAGATCGCGACGCAGACCTACGCACTGGTCGGAAAGAGCAATTGAGCAGCACCTGAGCAGGAGTCCTCTCATTTGTATCTTCCGCCAGACGGAATATTCCGTAGCGAAACAAACCGATAGGATCGCCCCATGCGCCGTTCGAAAATCGTCTGTACTCTCGGCCCCGCGGTCGACTCCCACGAGAAGCTCGTCGCCATGATCGAGGCGGGCATGAACGTGGCCCGCTTCAACTTCAGCCACGGCTCCCACGCCGAGCACCAGGCGCGGTACGACCGCGTCCGGGCCGCGTCCAAGGAGACCGGCCGGCCCATCGGCGTCCTCGCCGACCTCCAGGGTCCGAAGATCCGCCTGGAGACGTTCGCCGAGGGCCCGGTCGAGCTGGAGCGCGGCGACGAGTTCGTCATCACCACCGAGGACGTGCCCGGCGACCGGCACATCTGCGGGACGACGTACAAGGGGCTGCCGGGCGATGTCTCGCGCGGCGACCAGATCCTGATCAACGACGGCAATGTCGAGCTGAAGGTCGTGGACGTGGCGGGCCCCCAGGTCCGGACGATCGTGATCGAGGGCGGTGTCGTCTCCGACCACAAGGGCATCAACCTGCCCGGCGCGGCCGTCAACGTGCCCGCGCTGAGCGAGAAGGACGTCGAGGACCTGCGGTTCGCGCTGCGCATGGGCTGCGACATGGTCGCGCTGTCCTTCGTGCGGGACGCCAAGGACGTCCAGGACGTGCACCGCGTCATGGACGAGGAGGGCCGCCGGGTCCCGGTCATCGCCAAGGTGGAGAAGCCCCAGGCGGTGGAGAACATGCAGGACGTCGTCAACGCGTTCGACGCGGTGATGGTGGCCCGCGGCGACCTCGCGGTGGAGTACCCGCTCGAAAAGGTCCCGATGGTGCAGAAGCGCCTGATCGAGCTGTGCCGGCGCAACGCCAAGCCGGTGATCGTCGCGACCCAGATGATGGAGTCGATGATCACCAACTCCCGGCCGACCCGCGCCGAGGCCTCCGACGTGGCCAACGCGATCCTGGACGGCGCCGACGCGGTGATGCTGTCCGCCGAGTCCTCGGTGGGCGCCTACCCGGTCGAGACGGTCAAGACGATGTCGAAGATCGTCCAGGCCGCCGAACAGGAGCTGCTTTCCAAGGGCCTGCAGCCGCTGGTGCCGGGCAAGAAGCCGCGCACCCAGGGCGGTTCGGTGGCCCGCGCGGCCTGCGAGATCGCCGACTTCCTCGGCGCCCGCGGCCTGGTCGCGTTCACCCAGTCCGGTGACACCGCGCGCCGCCTCTCGCGCTATCGCGCCGCCCAGCCGATCCTCGCCTTCACCACCGAGGAGGCCACCCGCAACCAGCTCACGCTGAGCTGGGGCGTGGAGCCGTACGTGGTGCCGTTCGTGGACACCACCGACGACATGGTGGTCCAGGTGGACCAGGAGCTGGACAGGCTGGGCCGGTTCGAGAAGGGCGCCACCGTGGTCATCACGGCCGGCTCGCCCCCCGGCGTCCCGGGCACCACCAACATGATCCGGGTGCACCACCTGGGCACCGACAACTGACGCTGCCCGCACGGGCTTTGTACGGCGCTGAGGGCGCCCCCTGCGAACAGGGGGCGCCCTCTGCGGTGTCGCGGCTCCCGGACGGGTCTGGGGGACCGGTCAGCCGGTCGTGTACACATGCATCCCGGGCACGTGCAGGCTGCCGCCGAACTGGGCGGCCTGGGTCACCTTCACATTGGTGAAGTAGATCAGCGGGAGGTTCAGCGGGGGCGGGCTGTCGGGGGTGAACGTCATCGGGATCAGACCGAACAGGTTGCCCGAGATCGACTCGGTGTACATCACGGTCTTGCCGTCGCGGATGGTCGACGTCGAGCCCTTGGACGCCTGGACGTGGTACGTCTTGCCGGACAGCGAGTCGTGCACCGTCTGGTGCAGGTCGCCGATGTCGGTGCCGTCGGAGATGACGTACTTCAGCACCTTCTTGGTGGTGCCGCCCGCCGTCCTCACCTCGACGATGCCCTGGTAGTCGGCGCCCTTGAGCAGCAGCGAGCTGGCCTGGAGGTACCAGGGGTCGTTCGCCACCGGCACCGGGTTGTCGACGCCGCCCTCGTCGGTGGTGGCCGCCGGGCAGTCCTTCGCCGAGGGGCTCGCGCTGGTGGACGGGTCCGGGGTCGCCGAGTCCGCCGTGTCCTTGACGGCCTTGCCCGCGCCGTCGACCGTCTTGGAGACCGTGCCGGTGGTGTTCTTCACCGTGTCCCCGACCGTCTTGGCGGCCTTGGAGGTGGTGTCCTTGACGGTGTCGGACAGTTTCTTGCCGGACGACGACGCCGTGGAGCCGGACGCGGACGGCGACGGGCTCGCCGAGGGCGTGGCGCTCGCGGACGGCGTGGCGGTGTCCTGCTTGCCGCCGGTGAGGATGTTCCCGAGGGTGTCGCCGATGGTGCCGAGGAGTCCGCCGCCGCCCTGGCTCGCCGACGCGCTCGGCGTCGTCGTACCGGATCCGGAGCCGGAGGTCTCGGTCGGCTTCGGCGCGGTCTTGCCCGCGGAACCCGAGTCAGAGCCCGAACCCGAGCCCGAACCCGAGCCGGAGCCCGAGCCCGAGTCCTTGGACGACGGGTCGGACGTGTCCTTGGAGGAGTCCTTGCCGGTGTCCTTCGTCGCGTCGCCGCTCGGCGAGGACGTCGGCGTCGGCGTCGGCGCCTCGCTGGACTTGGTGGCCGAGGGCGACGGCGAGGACGAGGGGTCCTTGCTGTCGTCCAGCGCCTTGACGCAGTCCTTGTACTCGTCCGCCGTCAGGCTCTTGGCCGCGGGCGAGGAGGCCGGGCCGCCGCCGTTGCCCGCCGCGAGGGCGAGCGTGGAGGTGAAGCCCATGCCCATGAGCACGGCCGTCGGCATCGCCACGGTGGCTATCGCCTTGCCGGCCGGCATATGGAACCTGGTGAACAGCGGCTTCCTGGGGGCCGCGTGGCGGGCTCCGGTTCTCCCGCGGGACTCGTCCGCGTCACTCCCGCGGCTCACCTCGTCAGCCGGCACTGTGCCTCCCGTTCGCCCCGTTGGCCGGGCTCGTTCCTGACAGGTCGTTCGGCTCGTACGTACCGTCCGCGCGCTGGCCGGGCAGCGGCGCGGCATCGGGTGCGCCGCCCGCGCCCGGTGCGGCCTCACCGGCCGCCGACTCCGGACCGCCGGGCTCGCCCGGTGCCCACGCCACGGCCATCGCCCCGCCGATGAGGGAGAACAGGAAGCCGAGGACGAATCCACCGAAGTTGGATACGGGGAGGGACACCAGTGCCAGCAGGATCGCGGCGACTCCCGCGAAGGTCCGTACATGCTTCTGGAACCAGAGGCTGACGCCCAGCACGACGAGCAGCACACCGATGATCAGGGATCCCGCTCCCGCGGTGGTCGCCATCGCCAGCGTGAGGTGTCCCAGCTGGAGGTGGGCGTACGGGAAGTACATGATCGGAAAGCCGCCGAGCAAGACGAACAGACCTGCCCAGAACGGCCGCGCGCCCCGCCAGGCGCGGAACTGCTGCCTCCGGACGTTGAACTGGCCGGGGTCGGCGGCAGGGGTCTCGGCGCTCATGGAAAACAGCTCCCTGGTGCGGCATTGCTGTGGTGATGACGTGTGCCACGTGTGAAGACGCGGCGGATGTGGCGCGGGCGGGGGCGCCGTCGGCTCCCCCGCCCGTCAACGAGTGCCTAGTAGCACTCGTGTGTGCCCGCCTGCACGGACATGTGCAGACCACTGAGCTTGAAGGTGCCGGCCGTGGTCGCCCACGCCGTCTGCTTCACACCGGTCAGCGTGGCCGAGTCGGCCTGCTGCGCGAAGCCGAACGGGTTGGCCTGCTCCTTGCCACCCTTCATGCCAGGACCCTTGCCGGCGTCCTTGGCGGCAACACCGATGTCGATGTTGTTGAAGGTGGCGTCGGCGCTCAGGTCGTCGACGTCGATGTACAGCTGGCTGGCCTCGACCGGCTTGTCCGCGCCGGCCTTCAGCACGAGGCTGACCGAACCCAGCACCGGGATGTTCGGCGTGACGACCGACTGGCACATGTTCGTGATCTCGGCCGAGTTGAAGGCCGAGACCGCGACCGGGTGGGTCGTCTGGTCACCACTGAGGGTGTAGCCGTTGTCGAGCGCGCCGTACTGCTCGAAGCCCTTACCGACCAGCTTGTCGGCGGACACCTTGAAGGACTGCCCGGACACGCTGAACGAAGCGGCCAGCGCACCCTGAGCGAGGGCGACACCTATACACGCCGTGGCGGCGACGCTGGGCACCATGACCACAGCGAACCGCTTCCATCTGGTCCCGCCACGCACCTGGGACTCCATATTTCCTCCTTCTCGGACGTACATCTCCTGGCCCGGACTCGCCCACGTACGGCGGCCCAGCCGGGCAGGGATGGGAGAAGTGCTACGTCCTCGGGAAGGAGAGCGCCCGTCCTCGGAGGCGCCTACGCGCCCGAATCACCGGCGATCACCCCCGAGCGACAACCACTGGTCGCGCCTGACACACATCACGCACAACCTTGCTGGGCAGGCTTCGCCGGCCGGCGAAGACCCCCCTGCCCGAGAGCCGGCGCCACTGCCGCCGGCTCTGCTCGGTGGGGACCCAGAGTCTCCCTCGCCCCGACCGGATGCCGGGGTACGGGAATGGACCGAGCGTCGCCGATCGTGGTGCAAATTGGCCGCCCGCACAAGGGGGTTCGTTACTGGCTAGTAACGGGCGGATAACCGAGAAACGACCGGGTGATCTCAGAGGGCGACACTCAGTCGCAACACAGGGCAGAGCAAAGCCGTTGATCTCTGTACGAAACCAGACAGATCAACGGCTTTGATTTACTCGGAGTAACAGCCGCCCCGATTGCCAAGATTTGGTAAAGCGGAGCGGCCTCAACGCCTTGTCGGCAAACCTTTCACCCCGGCGTCACAGGCCGTGGCGTTTAGGGACTGGTCAGAAAAGCGCCCGCGCGAGCGCCCTGCGAGCGCCGATCACCCGGGGGTCCTCGGAGCCCACGACCTCGAAGAGCTCCAGGAGCCGACGGCGTACCGCGTCCCGGTCGTCGCCCGCCGTGCGCTGCACGGTCTCGATCAACCGCCCGAAGGCGTCCTCGACATGACCGCCCACCAGATCCAGGTCCGCGGCGGCGATCTGCGCGTCCGCGTCCTTGGGCTTCTCGGCCGCCTCCCGGCGCACCTTCTGCGGGTCCATGCCCTGCACCCGGCGCAGCAACTCGGCCTGCGCGAGACCGAGTTTGGCCTCGGGGTGGGCCGGGTCGTCGGCCAGCACATTCTGGTACGCGGTGACCGCGCCGTCCAGATCGCCGGCGTCCAGCGCCTCGGCGGCCGCGTTCAGCAGCGCCTCGTACGGGCCGACCGGGGCCTCGGCGCCCGCGCCGGGGACGCCGCCCGGCTGCGCGTCCGGGTCGACGGTCAGGCCGGTCAGACCGAAGCGCTCCTCGGCGACCTGCACCAGCTGGTCGAGGGTCCCGCGGATCTGCTCCTCAGTGGCCGCCCCCTGGAACAGGGGCAGTGCCTGGCCCGCCACGACGGCGAACACCGCCGGGATGCCCTGCACCCCGAACTGCTGCATCAGCATCTGGTTGGCGTCGACGTCGATCTTGGCGAGGAGGAAGCGACCGGCGTACTCGACGGCCAGTCGCTCCAGGACCGGGCTCAGCTGCTTGCAGGGCTGACACCACTCGGCCCAGAAGTCGATGACGACGGGCACCTCGGCGGAGCGCTGGAGGACCTCCCGCTCGAAGCCCGCCTCATCGACGTCGATGACGAGATCGGCCGGGGAGACGGCACCCGTGCCGCCCTGCCGGGCCGCTTCGGCGCGCGCCTGCTCGGCCTTGGCCTTGGCCTCCTGGGCCGCCTTCACCGCGGCGAGGTCGACCACGCCGCTCATGGACATGTTCCGTGGCTGCATGCGTCTATCCTCCCCTGATCCCGCGCCTGAAGAAAAAAGCGTCGATGTCCGGCGCCGGGTCCCCACCCGCGCCGTGCCGTTCTGCCCGTGTACGTCCGTCGCGTCCGCCCGCGTACGTCCGTCGCGAGCTTTCGCTACGACCCGTAGCGTAATGGCAATGAGGGGTCACGCGACACCGCGTTCCGGTGATCTCCCTCACGACGCCACGGATCCGGCCGCCACCGGCCGGTTATGGTCGGGGGATGCAGAGCCGCACCCCCGCCAGCCGTCCCGGGCGCCCGCGCAGCGCCACCGCGGACGCCGCGATCCTGGCCGCGACCCGGGAGGCGCTGGTGGAGCTGGGCTGGTCCAAGCTCACGCTCCAGGACGTGGCGATGCGCGCGGGGGTCGCGAAGACCACGCTGTACCGCCGCTGGGCCGGCAAGAACGAGCTGGTGGTCGACGCGGTAGCCGAACTCTTCGACGAGCTGCGGCTGCCGGACGCGGGCAGCCTGGCCGCGGACATCGAGGGCGTGGTCCTCCAGTTCGCGGCGCTCCTGGACCGCCCCGAGTGCCGCAGCGGCCTGATGGCGGTGGTCGCCGAGTCGACCCGCGACGAACCCCTGCGCGAACGCATCCGCGCCTCGGTCGTGGAACGCCAGAAACGCCTGGTGGTGGAGGGCCGCTCGCGCGCCCAGGCCCGCGGCGAACTCCCCCCGGAAGCCGACCCGGAGGAGACCGCCCGCACCATCGACCTCACCTTCGACATGGTCGCCGGCGCCGTCGTCCACCGAACCCTGGTCAGCGGCAAACCGGCCGACGGCCCGTGGATCCGCAGCTTCATCAGAGTCCTGCTGCTGGGACTCTCGGCCCCAGCCTGACACCCCCGGGACCGCCCACGAAGGCGACCGAATCACCCCGTCCCGACGCCCGTTCCGGCCGCACCCGGACATCCGCGACCCCCACCCGTCCCTGCCGGACCGGACCAGCATGCGAGCGAGCGCGGCCACCCGAGCCGCCCCGGCGACGCCCGAGCAACCCGGCCACCGCCCGGGACCCGGCACCACCACCGCCTGGGCCGCCCCGCTACCGCCCGGGACCGTTCACGAAGGCGGCCGAGTCGACCCGGAGCGATGCACGTTCTGGCCACGCCCGGACACCCACAATCCCCACCCGTCCCGGCCGGGCCGGACCGGCACGCAAGCCAGCCCGGCCGCCCCGCCATCGCCCGGGCCGCCCGGCCACCGCCGTGCCGCCACCGCCCGAGCCACGTGTGCTCTTCCGATCCGTGCCGCCACCGCCCGAGCCGCCCCGCCACCGCACGGGACCGGGCACCCGCCACCGCCCGAGACCGGCCCTCGCCACCATCCGGGACCGCCCCCTGCCACCGCCCGTGTCGCCCCGTACCGCCCGGGACCAGCCCCCGCCACCACGCCTGCGGCACCCAGCAGGCAGTCTGGGCGGACCGGTCGCGCCGAACCCGCCCCCGGCCACCACCGGGAGATCCGGCCCGGCGCACATCGCACTGGTCCGGTTCCTGCCCGCGCGCTCCGGGCCCGCACGGTGACCAGGTCGGCGACAGCGCCGCGGCCCTCGCCCCGGTCGGCTCGCATGGCCCAACCGCCCTCAGAAACCCGCCGGTTCCGTGTACGCGCCCCATTCGACGCGCAGGACGCCGCAGATCTCGCCGAGGGTCGCCTCGGCGCGGGCCGCGGACAGCATCGGGCCGATCATGTTGGAGCCGTCGCGGGCGGCGGCGAGCAGGGCGGTGAGGGAGGCACGTACGGCGCTCTCGTCGCGGGCGGCCCTGCGGTCCCCGAGGATCTGGACCTGGGCCCGCTCCACCTCGTGGCTGACGCGCAGGATCTCCAGTTCGCCGGTGACGGAACCGGTGTGCGCGTTGACGCCCACGACCTTCTTCTCGCCCTTCTCCAGGGCCTGTTGATAGCGGAAGGCGGACTCCGCGATCTCACCGGTGAACCAGCCGTCCTCGATCCCGCGCAGGATCCCGGAGGTCATCGGCCCGATGGGATGCCGCCCGTCCGGCCGGGCCGCGAGCCCCCGCTCCCTGATCTGCTCGAAGATCTTCTCCGCGGCCGCCTCGATACGGTCGGTCAGCTGCTCGACGTACCACGCGCCGCCCAGCGGATCCGCCACCCCCGCGACCCCGGTCTCCTCCATCAGCACCTGCTGGGTGCGCAGCGCGATCTCCGCGGCCCGCTCGCTGGGCAGCGCCAGCGTCTCGTCCAGGGCGTTGGTGTGCAGCGAGTTGGTCCCGCCGAGCACCGCCGCCAGCGCCTCCACCGCGGTGCGCACCACGTTGTTGTACGGCTGCTGCGCGGTCAGCGAGACCCCGGCGGTCTGCGTGTGGAACCGCAGCCACTGCGCCTTCTCGCTCCGCGCGCCGTACACGTCCCGCAGCCAGCGCGCCCAGATCCGCCGCGCGGCACGGAACTTGGCGATCTCCTCGAAGAAGTCCACATGGGCGTCGAAGAAGAACGAGAGGCCCGGCGCGAACACATCGACGTCCAGGCCCCGGCTCATCCCCAGCTCGACGTACCCGAACCCGTCCGCGAGCGTGTACGCCAGCTCCTGCGCGGCCGTCGCCCCCGCCTCCCTGATGTGGTACCCGGAGACCGACAGCGGCTTGTAGGCGGGGATGCCGGCGGCGCAGTACTCCATGAGGTCGCCGATCAGCCGCAGATGCGGCTCCGGCGGGAAGAGCCACTCCTTCTGGGCGATGTACTCCTTGAAGATGTCCGTCTGGAGCGTGCCGTTGAGGACCGAGGGATCCACGCCCTGCCGCTCGGCGGCGACCAGGTACATGCAGAAGACGGGCACGGCGGGCCCGCTGATCGTCATCGACGTGCTGACCTCGCCGAGCGGGATGTCCTTGAACAGGATCTCCATGTCGGCGGCCGAGTCGATCGCGACCCCGCAGTGCCCGACCTCGCCGAGCGAGCGGGGGTCGTCCGAGTCCCGGCCCATCAGCGTGGGCATGTCGAACGCCACGGACAGCCCGCCGCCGCCCGCGGCGAGGATCATCTTGTAGCGCTCGTTGGTCTGCTCGGCGTTCCCGAACCCGGCGAACTGCCGGATGGTCCAGGCGCGCCCGCGGTAGCCGGTCGCATGGAGCCCCCGCGTGAACGGGTACTCCCCCGGCCAGCCGATCCGCTCGAATCCCTCGTACGTGTCCCCGGGCCGCGGCCCGTAGACCGGCTCCACGGGATCCCCGGAGAGCGTGGAGAAGTCAGCGTCACGCTTGTGCGCGGCGTCGTATCGGGCCTGCCAGCGCCGGCGGCCCTCCTCGATGGCGTGAGCGTCCATACCCTCGAATTTACTTGGACGTCCTAGTAAATGTCGATGGCAAAGCCGCCGTACGGGTGGGTACGGCGGCTGCGGCCCGCGTGTCGCGGCGGGGCCTACGCCTCGGCGACGGCCGGGGTGCGGTCGGCGATCTTGCCGTCCAGCTCCCGGCTGATCTTCCGCTCCACGAAGAACGCGGCGGTGGGGATGGTGCCCGCGAGCAGCACCCACAGCTGCTTGCCGACCGGCCACTTCGCCTTGGAGCCCAGGTCGAAGGCGAAGACCAGGTAGACGACGTACAGCCAGCCGTGGGCGATGGCGATGACACGGGTCATGTCGGCCGCGCCGCTGATGTCCAGCCCGTACTTCGCGATCATGCTCAGGCACAGGAGCACCAGCAGGACACCCGTGGTGTAGGCCATGACCCGGTAGCGGGTCAGCACGCTTTTCTTCATGGAGTCGAGCGTAACCACCCGTTCCGGGAGATCTTGGCGGGGGTCACCCCTCGTCGAAGTCCAGCGCCGCGACCCGCAGCGGGCGGAACATCGCGAAGATCTCCCGGCACTCCTCCGCGTCGTACGCCCCGAGCCCGAAGTCCATGGCCATGAGGTCGTGGGAGGCCGCGTCGACCACCTCGCGGCCCTTGTCGGTGATCACGGCGAGGGTGCCGCGCCCGTCCTTGGGGTTGGGCCGCTTGGCCACCAGGCCGGACTTCACCAGCCGGTCGACGGTGTTCGTCACGGACGTGGGATGCACCATGAGCCGCTCACCGATCTTGGACATCGGCAGCTCACCGGCCTTGGAGAAGGTGAGCAGCACCAGCGCCTCGTAGCGGGCGAACGTCAGCCCGTACGGCTTGACCACCGCGTCCACCTCGGCGAGCAGGATCTGCTGGGCCCGCATGATCGAGGTGATCGCGGCCATGGACGGCACATTGCCCCAGCGCTGCTGCCACAGCTCGTCGGCGCGGGCGATGGGGTCGAACGGGAGGCTGAGAGGCTTCGGCACGTCATCAGACCCTACCCGCCGGTCATATGCCGGTCAGCTCCGTCTCACCTTTCGGCCGCCGCGGACCACCTCTTCCCGGTCCCGGGGCGCCCGCCCGGCATCGACAGGGGCCCGGCCGCGCGGGCGCGACCAGCCACGCCCCACTCACGCCCGACCCCCCGCGCCGGGCCACCACCGTCACCGCCCGACCCCGCGCGCCGGGCCACCGCCGTCACCGCCCCGGCCCCGAGATCGGAAGAGCACACGTTTTCCCTCCACGACGCTCTTCCGATCTCCGCCGTCACCGCCCCGGCCCCGCGTCGGGCCACCACCATCACCGCCCGGCCCGCCGCAGGCGATGCCGGACGGCCCGCTGCGCCACCGGCCCCAGCTCCTCCAGCGCGGCCACCAGCGCGGCCAGCTGGTCCAGCGCCGCAAGGGCCGCCTCCGCCCCCACCGCGTCGGCCCCCTCGTACAGCTCGATCCCCACGAACGAGGCGGCCACCGCCCGCGCGAGCCCCGCCGGGTCGACGAACTCGGCGACCGGGGTCCCGGCGAGCACCCTGGTGAGCGCCTGCTCGATCTCGGCGATCCACAGCCCGAGCCCCGCCGCCGTCGCGGGTCCGAGCGCCGCGTGCGTGGGTGCTCCGGCGAGTAGCTGGCCCAGGAGGGCGACATGGCCGCCGTCCCGCTCGCGCTCATGGATCTCCCGGCCGACGGCGAGCAGCCCGGACAGGGAGGTGACCGCGGCGAGCCGCTCGCGGTAGCGGGCGACCGCCTGCTCGGCGCCGTACCGGCAGGCCGCCGCGAGCAGTTCGTCGACCGTGCCGAAGTGGTAGAAGACCAGCGCCTGGTTGACGCCGGCCGCCGCGGCCACCGTACGGGCCGAGGTCTTGGCGATGCCCTGCTCGGCGAGCGTGCGCAGGGCGCCCTCCAGCAGCTTGGTCCTGGTCTCCCGGGCCTTCGGGGTCTCGGGGCTCACGCGGGCGCCTGCACGCGCTTCTGGAGGGCGCGCAGCAGCCGCGGTGCCCGGATCCGGGTGGCGGGGGCACGCAGGCAGCGGCGGGCGGCCGGGGTGCAGGCGAGCGGCGACTTGAACAGGGCGAGGCAGACCGCGGCGAGCAGCAGCACCGGGCACAGGTAGGCCATGACGGCGGCGAACGGTCCGAACAGGCGCATCAGCCGCTCCAGGCGCAGCCCGCCGAGACACGCGGTGAGCAGCAGGAGGCGTACGAGGATCTCGGCGAGCCAGTTGCACAGGGCGCGCTCGGGGGTGATGCCCCGCTCCAGCCAGAGCCGGAGCCGGTCGAAGGACCAGGCGGTGGCCCAGTCGAGCAGCGGGCGCACCAGCAGGCGGTCGGCGGCGGCGCCGAGCACTCCGCCGCGGGGGCGGTAGTCGTAGCCGGTGAGGAAGCGCACGCCCCGGTCGTCGGGGACGTAGCGCCAGTAGCCGCTGCCCTCGGCGATCAGGCCGAGGGGGTGGGTGGAGGAGAAGCACAGGGCGGAGGTGCGGGTGCCGTCGGGGCGTTCCTTCTCGCCGGCCGAGACGCCGGTGCCGGAGAGGGTGAGGAAGGGGGGCAGCCGTGCGGTGAAGCGGAAGGGGCGCGGCTCGCCCGGGGCGCTCGGGAGGTGGTGGAGCGCGGTGACGAGCAGGTACCAGCGGCGGTGCAGGACGGGGTCCTGGGTGTGCGCCCACAGTCGGTCGAGGTCGGCGCGTATGTGTGTCTCCGTATAGAGACCCATGGTGTTCCCCCACGTCAGGCCGCCGGCTGAGCGACCGCTCAAAGGATCTTCGGGAAGAAGGTACTTCCTTTGAGCGATCGCTCAAAACTACTGGTCCGCCAGGTGGCGTTCGACCGTCTCCACCTTGGAGGTGAGGCCGTCGGTGACACCGGGCCGGATGTCGGCCTTGAGGACGAGGGAGACGCGCGGGGCGCGCGCTTCGACGGCGGCGACGGCGCGCCGGACGACGTCCATGACCTCGTCCCAGCTCTCGCCCTCGATCGAGGTGAACATGGCGTCGGTGCGGTTCGGCAGGCCGGACTCGCGGACCACGCGGACGGCGTCGGCGACGTACTCCCCGACGTCCTCGCCGACGCCGAGGGGCGTCACGGAGAAGGCGACGATCATACGTTCACGACCCCTTCCTTGCGGGCGCGGGCGGCGATCACGGCGTCCTCGGCCTCGCGGCGCAGGGCGCGCTCGACGATGAAGCCGCCGAAGGGGATGACCGAGTAGGCGATGTACAGGCCGGCCTTGCCCTTGGCCCACTTGGCGCGGTTCCAGGCGTCGGCCCAGAAGAGCACGTAGAGGACGAACAGCACGCCGTGGATCGGGCCCATGACGGGGGCGACGTTGACGCCGGAGTCGACCGTGTACTTGATGATCGTGCAGGTCGCGAGGACGATCCAGGAGATGCCCTCCGGCACGGAGATCAGGCGCAGGCGGCGCAGGGCGGAGGCGGTCTTGAGGTCCACGGGTCACCTTCGGGGGGAGTGTCGCTGCGGGGCACGGCCGCTGACGGGACCGATGCCGTGATCGGCTTTGTGAATGGGGGCACAAGCGTCCCCCATTGTGGCAAACGGTGCCCCTAGGGGTCCGCTCAGGGTGCGGCTCCACCCGCGGGTGCTGTTCGGTCCACCCGCGCTGCCGCTACGTTCGCAGCGTGGCGATGTTCCGATTGCAAGGCAGCAGGGTGCTCGCCGTCGAGATGACCGGGGACGCCGTGAAGGCGAAGAACGGCTCGATGGTCGCGTACGACGGGCAGATGTCGTTCAAGAAACTCACCGGGGGCGGGGACGGACTGCGCGGGATGGTGACCCGCCGGCTCACCGGTGAGCAGATGGCGGTGATGGAGGTGAAGGGGCACGGGACCTGCTGGTTCGCCGACCGGGCGACCGAGATCAACCTGGTGCGCCTCCAGGGCGAAAAGCTGTACGTGGAGTCGAGCAATCTGCTGGTGACGGACGCCGCGCTGCGTACGGGCACCACGTTCACCGGACTGCGCGGCGCCTCCCAGGGCAACGGCCTGTTCACCACGACGGTGGAGGGACACGGCCAGGCGGCGATCATGTCCGACGGCCCCGCGGTGGCACTCCGGGTCAGCCCCCAGTACCCGCTGACCGTCGACCCGGGGGCCTATGTCGCCCATCAGGGCGATGTCCGGCAGTCCTTCCAGTCCGGTGTGACGTTCCGCACCTTCCTCGGGGAGGGCGGCGGCGAGGCCTTCCAGATCCGCTTCGAGGGGGACGGCCTGGTGTATGTGCAGCCGAGCGAGCGGAACACGATCGCGGGGGATCTGTGAGATGACCTTCCGAGAGATCAACTCCAAGATGGTCGAGGCGACCGTGCTCCCCGGGCAGCGGCTGTTCAGCCAGCGCGGGGCGATGCTCGCCTACCGGGGGGACGTGTCCTTCACGCCCAACATCCAGGGCGGCCAGGGCGGGGTGATGTCCATGCTGGGGCGCCGGGTGTCGGGCGAGGCGACCCCGCTGATGACCGTCGAGGGCAGCGGCACCGTGTTCTTCGGACACGGCGGCCATCACGTCCATGTCATCCACCTCACCGGCGACACCCTGTACGTGGAGGCCGACCGCCTGCTCGCCTTCGAGGGCGCGCTGCGCCAGGGCACGATGTTCATGGGCTCGCAGGGCGGGGTGATGGGCCTGGTGCGCGGCCAGGTCACCGGCCAGGGCCTGTTCACCACCACCCTCCAGGGCCAGGGCGGGGTCGCCGTGATGGCCCACGGCGGCGTCTTCGAGCTGCCGATCAGCCCCGGCCGCCCGGTGCATGTGGACCCGGGGGCCTATGTCGCCCATCACGGCGACGTCCGCAACCGGCTGTCCACCGCCCTCGGCTGGCGCGAGATGGTGGGCCGCGGCTCCGGCGAGGCGTTCCAGCTGGAGCTGAGCGGCAGCGGCACGGTGTACGTCCAGGCCTCGGAGGAGAAGCTGTGAGCGCGTACTCAGGCACGTACGGCACCGCCCGCCCCGGCGGCCCGGTGGTGCACGACCCGATGACCCTGCCCGTCGACGACAACGTGAACAGCTACATGTTCTGCGTCGAGCTCAAGGACGGGCAGTGGTTCCTCCAGAAGGGGAAGATGATCGCCTACTACGGGGCGATCGAGTTCAACGGCATCGGCCACGGCCGGCTCGACCATCTGGTGCGCACCTCGTTCCATTCGCCACTGCACGCGAGCGACTGGGTCGTGGCGAGCGGCTCGGGCAAGATGCTGCTCGCCGACCGGGCCTTCGACGTCAACTCGTACGACCTGGACGACGGGAACTTGACCATTCGCGCGGGCAATCTGCTCGCTTTTCAGCCAAGTCTTGCGCTCAAACAATCGATCGTGCCGGGTTTTCTGACCCTCATCGGAACCGGAAGATTCGTGGCCGCGTCCAACGGGCCGGTGGTGTTCATGGAGCCTCCCCTGCGGGTGGATCCCCAGGCACTCGTCGGCTGGGCCGACTGCCCCTCCCCCTGCCATCACTACGACCATGGGTACCTGACCGGTGTACTGGGCGGACTCCGTGCGATGACGGGCCTCGGCGGGGTTTCCGGGGAGGAGCACCAGTTCGAGTTCGTGGGCGCCGGGACGGTGTTGCTCCAGTCCTCGGAGGCGCTGATGGCGGAGGTCGACACGGGGGTCGTACCGTCCGATCCGGGGACTCCGGGCGGTGGCGCGCCGGGGCGGCCCGGACACGGTCCGCAACCGCCCGGCGCACCGCGCCTTCCCGGACAGCTGGGGGACCTCCAGCGTCGCTTCGGGCTGTGAGCGGTAGTCTGCGGAGTGTGACGTCGAACGCGTGCGCACAGTCACACCACCCGAAGTAGTTCGTCATTCAACTTCTTAGGTAGACTTCATTCATGGAGACCGAAACGGCCACGCGCTGGCTGACCGATGCGGAGCAGTGCGCCTGGCGCACCCACCTGGAGGTCAACAGGCTGTTGACGTACCAGCTGGAGAAGGATCTGCAGCCGTTCGGCCTGACGATGAACGATTACGAGATCCTCGTGAACCTGTCCGAGTCGGAGGACGTGCGGATGCGGATGAGCGACCTCGCCTCCGCCACGCTGCAGTCCAAGAGCCGGCTCTCGCACCAGATCACGCGGATGGAGAACGCGGACCTCGTGCGCCGCGAGAACTGTGAATCGGATCGGCGGGGTCTGTACGCGGTGCTCACGGAGCACGGCATGGAGACGATGAAGAAGGTGGCGCCGCACCATGTGTCCTCGGTGCGGCGGCACTTCATCGACCTGCTCTCACCGGAGGCCCTGGTGGAGCTGGACAAGGCACTGAAGCCGATCGCGGAACACCTGCGGGGACAGCGGGGGCGCCCCTAGACCGGCCACAGACCGGCCGCGCGGTTCCCCGCGGCCCCGGAAGGGGGCGCGGGGACCGCGCGATCAGTCACGACGTGGCCGCGCGAGGCCACCGGCCCCGGCCAGGACGGCGGACGCCAGGGCCGTGCTGCCGGCCACCAGGAAGCAGACCCCCAGCGGCACCCGGCCGATCAGCAGCCCCGTGGCCAGCGCCCCGGCCGAACTGCCCGCGTTCACGCCCATGTTGACCCACGCCCCGGCCTGGGTACGGGACTCGGCTCTCACGGACTCGTCGGCCGCGAGGTACGCCGTCGTCAGGGTCGGCGCCACGAAGACCCCGGCGAGGGCCAGCGCGGCGGTGAGCACCCAGAGGTCGGGCGCGAGGCCCGCCACCGCGACGACCAGGCCGAGCGCCACCGAGAAGCGCGGCAGCCGGACGCGGGCGGGGGCCGTCCACCGCACCGCCCCGTTCGCGAGGCCGCCCAGCGCGCTGCCCGCTGACAGCGCCCCGAGGACCCACGGCACGAGATCGGTGTCGTACGCGTGCGCGCAGGCGTAGGCCATGGTCAGCAGGTCCACCCCGCTGAGGGTCAGCCCGACGCAGAGGGCGACGGCGGCGGGGGCGAGCAGACCGGAGGCTCCCCCGAGCCGCGCGTCCCGGGCGGCGGGCCGGGGACCCGGCAGCACCGGTGACCCGACGAACACCCCGGTACCGGCCACGATCAGCAGCGCGCTGAGCAGGATCCCGGCGGCCGGCGGGGCGAACCCGGTCAGGACGCCGACCAGGACGGGCCCGGAGACGAAGAGCAGTTCCTCGGCGACGCCGTCGAGGCTGTAGGCGCGCTGCAACAGATGCCGGTCGGGGGCGAGTTCGGCCCACAGCGCGCGCATCGTCGGCCCCAGCGGGGGCGTGCACGCGCCGGCGAACGCCGCGACCGCGGCGAGCGGGGCCACCGGCGCGCCGGGACGCCAGGTCAGGGCGGCGAGCAGGGTCAGCAGGGCGCCGTACAGCAGCGCCATGGGCGCGAGGGCCCGGCGCGGCCCGTGCCGGTCGATCAGGGCGCCGCGCACCGGCATCAGGAACACCGAAGCGGCGCCGAACAGGGACATCACCGCCCCGGAGACGGCGTAGGAGCCGGTGGCGCGGGTGACGGACAGCATCACCGCGAGGGACACGGTGCCGTAGGAGAGACGGGCGGTCAGGGCCGCGGTGAAGGCGCGGCGGGCGCCCGGAAGGCGCAGCACGGCGGCGTACGAAGGCCGCGCGGGAGCATGCGTGGACATGCGGGAAGTTCCTCTGACGGAGGCGGGAGAAGGGCATGCCGAGGCACGCGAGCACCGGAGGGGTCACGGCGTCGCGTGCGGGGCGGGCCCTATGCCAAGAGGAGGAACACGGAGGACAAGTTAGCCGCGGGCGCCCGGAGTTGACCAGGCTCAGCCCCGCGTGATCCCCGCCACCAGCTCGTCGGCGGCGCGGTACGGGTCGAGTTCGCCCGCGACGATCCGCTCCGCGAGGGCGTCGAGGCGCCGGTCGCCGTGCAGGTCCCCGATGCGCTCACGCAGGGCGGTGACCGCGATGGTCTCCACCTCGCGGGCCGCGCGGGCCCGCCGGCGTTCGGTGAGGACCCCGTGCTCCTCCATCCAGCCGCGGTGCTTCTCCAGCGCCTCGACCACCTCGTCCACGCCCTCGGCGCGGGAGGCGACCGTCTTCACGATCGGCGGCCGCCAGTCACCGGGGCGGCGGGCCTCGCCGAGGCCCAGCATGTGGTTCAGCTCGCGGGCGGTGGCGTCGGCGCCGTCCCGGTCCGCCTTGTTGACGACGTAGACGTCGCCGATCTCCAGGATGCCCGCCTTGGCGGCCTGGATGCCGTCGCCCATGCCCGGGGCCAGCAGCACCACGCTGGTGTCCGCCTGGGCGGCGATCTCCACCTCGGACTGGCCGACGCCCACCGTCTCGACCAGGACCACGTCGCAGCCCGCCGCGTCCAGGACGCGGATCGCCTGCGGGGCGGACCAGGCGAGGCCGCCGAGGTGGCCCCGGGTCGCCATCGAGCGGATGTAGACGCCGGGATCGGAGGCGTGATCCGACATGCGCACCCGATCACCCAGCAGGGCGCCGCCGGAGAAGGGCGAGGACGGGTCGACGGCGAGGACGCCGACCCGCTTGCCCTGCTTGCGGTACGCCGTGACGAGCGCGGAGGTGGAGGTCGACTTGCCGACGCCGGGCGAGCCGGTCAGGCCCACCACATAGGCGTTGCCGGTCAGCGGGGCCAGCGCCGCCATGACCTCCCGCAGCTGCGGGGACGCCCCCTCCACCAGGGAGATCAGCCGGGCCACGGCCCGCGGGCTGCCTTCCCTGGCCCGGTCCACCAGAGAGGAGACGTCCTGCATCGCACAGCTCCGTTCGCTTCACCGACCTGCTCCACCGACCTGCTTCACCGACCTGCTCCACCGACCGGGCGGAAGGGCTCAGGCCTTCGGTACCCGCACGATCAGCGCGTCACCCTGGCCGCCGCCACCGCACAGCCCGGCCGCGCCGATGCCGCCGCCCCGGCGCTTGAGCTCCAGCGCCAAGTGGAGCACGAGGCGGGCGCCGGACATGCCGATCGGGTGGCCGAGCGCGATCGCGCCGCCGTTGACGTTCACCTTTTCCGTGGACACACCGAGGTCCTTCATTGACTGCACGGTGACGGCGGCGAACGCCTCGTTGATCTCGATCAGGTCGAGGTCGGCGACCTCCTTGCCCTCCTTCTTGAGGGCGTTCAGGATCGCGTTGGACGGCTGGGAGTGCAGCGAGTTGTCCGGGCCCGCCACATTGCCGTGCGCGCCGATCTCGGCGAGCCACTCGAGGCCCAGCTCCTCCGCCTTGGCCTTGCTCATCACGACCACGGCGGCGGCGCCGTCGGAGATCTGCGAGGAGGTGCCGGCGGTGATGGTGCCGTCCTTGGTGAAGGACGCGCGCAGCTTGCCCAGGGTCTCCACCGTGGTGTCGGCGCGGATGCCCTCGTCCTTGCTGAACAGGATCGGGTCGCCCTTGCGCTGCGGGATCTCCACGGGGGTGATCTCCGCCTCGAACACGCCGTTCTTCTGCGCGGCGGCGGCCCGCTGGTGGGACAGCGCGCCGATCTCGTCCTGCGCGAGGCGGCCGATGCCGAGCCGGGTGTTGTGGTGCTCGGTGGACTCGCCCATGGCGATGGCCTCGAACGAGTCGGTCAGACCGTCGTGCGCCATCGAGTCGATCATCTCGATCGAGCCGTACTTGTAGCCCTCGCGGGACTTGGGCAGCAGGTGGGGGGCGTTGGTCATGGACTCCATGCCGCCCGCCACGACGATGTCGAACTCGCCGGCGCGGATCAGCTGGTCGGCCAGGGCGATCGCGTCGAGCCCGGACAGGCACACCTTGTTGACGGTGAGGGCCGGGACGCTCATCGGGATGCCGCCCTTGACGGCCGCCTGGCGGGCCGGGATCTGACCGGCGCCGGCCTGGAGCACCTGGCCCATGATCACGTACTGCACCTGGTCGCCGCCGATGCCCGCCCGGTCCAGGGCCGCCTTGATCGCGAAGCCGCCCAGGTCGGCCGCGGAGAAGGACTTCAGGGAGCCCAGCAGCCGCCCCATGGGCGTACGGGCGCCCGCGACGATCACCGAGCTGTTCGTTCCAGAAGACATGAGGTGCGATCCCCTTCCAGCTACGCAGAGCCGAGGAGTGAACGAGGGTTTACATCGAATGTACTGAGAGTCACTCAGTGCCGTCATCGCCCTGCCGGTGTGATCGCGCGCACGTTGCGTAACCACCTTCGTGGCGCTGCACTGAAACCATGCTGACGCGAATCGACCACATCGGGATCGCCTGCCACGACCTCGACGCCACCGTCGAGTTCTACCGGGCCACCTACGGCTTCGAGGTCTTCCACACCGAGGTCAACGAGGAACAGGGCGTGCGCGAGGCCATGCTCAAGATCAACGAGACCTCGGACGGCGGCGCCTCCTACCTCCAGCTCCTGGAGCCGACCCGCGAGGACTCCGCGGTCGGCAAGTGGCTGGCCAAGAACGGCGAGGGCGTGCATCACATCGCCTTCGGCACGGCGGACGTCGACGCCGACTCCGAGGACATCCGGAGCAAGGGCGTCCGAGTGCTCTACGACGAGCCGCGACGCGGTTCCATGGGCTCCAGGATCACCTTCCTGCACCCCAAGGACTGCCATGGTGTCCTCACAGAACTGGTGACTTCGGCGCCTGTTGAGTCTCCCGAGCACTGACCGCCGTACATAAGGGCCGGTAGGGTTGGGGGCGGTCGTCCCGCGAACCGGGGCGGCCGCATGCCGGGGTCCGGGTTTCGGGGGACGTGCGTCGGGGCAGCAGGCCGTGCTCCGCCGTGGATCTGACACCATTTCCCCGGGGGCCCCGTTCGGCGGTTGGACGTGGCTCGTTGGAGAAGCTGACCAGGGGACGGATGGGACCGCGCAGTGCGGGGCTACGAGAGCCAGGAGCGAGAGCCGGCGGCTGACGACGTCGACCACCTCTCTCGGTTCGAGGCCGATATGAAGCGGCTGAGGACCGAGCGGGAAAAGGCGATCCAGCACGCCGAGGACCTCGGCTACCAGGTCGAGGTGCTGCGCGCCAAGCTGCACGAGGCGCGCCGCACCCTGATGACCCGTCCCGCCTTCGACGGCGGCGACATCGGCTACCAGGCCGAACAGTTGCTCCGCAACGCCCAGATGCAGGCGGAGCAGCTGCGGCAGGACGCCGAGCGTGAGCTGAGCCAGGTCCGCGCGCAGACCCAGCGGATCCTCCAGGAGCACGCCGAGCAGGCCGCGCGGCTGCAGGCCGAGCTGCACCAGGAGGCGGTGACCCGGCGCCAGCAGCTCGACCAGGAGCTGGCCGAGCGCAGGGCGACCGTCGAGTCGCACGTCAACGAGAACGTGGCGTGGGCCGAGCAGCTGCGCGCCCGTACCGAGCAGCAGGCCCGCCGGCTCCTCGACGAGTCGCGCGCGGAGGCCGAGCAGGCGATGGCCGCGGCCCGCGCGGAGGCCGAGCGGCTGACCCGGGAGGCCCGGGACCGGCTGCGCGGCGAGGCCGAGGAGGCCCGTTCCGAGGCCGAGCAGATCCTGCGCCGGGCCCGTACCGACGCCGAGCGGCTGCTGAACGCGGCGTCCACGCAGGCGCAGGAGGCCACCGAGCACGCCGAGCGGCTGCGCACCACCACGGCGACCGAGTCGGACACCGCCCGTCGGCAGGCGGGCGAGCTGAGCCGGGCCGCCGAGAAGCAGATGGCCGAGGCGGAGGAGGCGCTGCGCAAGGCGCAGTCCGAGGCCGAGAAGCTGGTCACCGAGGCCGAGGAGGCCGCCGCCAAGAAGCTGGCGAGCGCCGAGGCCGCCAACGAGACGCGCACCCGCACCGCCAAGGAGCAGGTCGCCCGGCTGGTCGGGGAGGCGACGAAGGAGGCCGAGGCCACCCGTTCGGACGCCGAGCAGCTGGTGGCGGACGCGCGCGCCGAGGCCGAGAAGATCCTCGCCGAGGCCGCCGAGAAGGCCCGTGCGGCCACCGCCGAGGAGACCGCGACCCAGCTGTCCAAGGCGGCCAGGACCGCCGAGGAGGTCCTCAACAAGGCGTCCGAGGACGCCCAGAAGACCACCAGGGCGGCCGCCGAGAAGGCCGAGCGGATCCGCAAGGAGGCCGAGGCCGAGGCGGACCGGCTGCGGGCCGAGGCGCATGACATCGCCGAGGAGCTCAAGGGCACGGCGAAGGACGACACCGAGGAGTACCGCGCCAAGACGGTCGAGCTCCAGGAGGAGGCCCGTCGGCTGCGCGGCGAGGCCGAGCAGCTGCGCTCCGACGCGGTGGCCGAGGGCGAGTCGATCCGCGCGGAGGCGCGCCGGGAGTCGGTCACCAAGATCGAGGAGGCGGCCAAGTCCGCCGAGGAGCTGCTGGCCAAGGCCAAGGCGGACGCCGACGAGCTGCGGCAGAAGGCGACCGCCGACAGCGAGAAGGTCCGCACCGAGGCCGTCGAGCGCGCCACGGCGCTGCGCCGGCAGGCCGAGGAGACCCTGGAGCGCGCCCGCGCGGAGGCCGAGCGGCTGCGCGCCGAGGCCGACGAGCAGGCCGAGTCCGTCAAGGCGGACGCCGAGCAGGCGGCCCTGGAGCTGCGCGAGGAGACCGACCGGGCGGTCGAGACGCGGCGCGCGGAGGCCGCCGAGGAGCTGACCCGGCTGGGGACCGAGGCGCAGGAGCGGCTCACCTCGGCCGAGCAGGCGCTCACCGAGGCCCGTGAGGAGGCCACGCGGATCCGCAAGGAGGCCGCCGAGGAGGCCGAGCGGCTGCGCACCGAGGCCGCCGAGCGGATCCGGGCGCTCCAGGAGCAGGCCGAGACCGAGGCGGAGCGGCTGCGCGACGAGGCGGCGGCCGACGCGTCCGCGTCCCGCGCCGAGGGCGAGGCCGTCGCCGTACGGCTGCGGGGCGAGGCCGCGGCCGAGGCGGAGCGGCTGAAGACGGAGGCGCAGGAGAGCGCCGACCCGGCGCCGCCGCGAGGCCGAGGAGCTGCTGGGCGCGGCCCGCGAGGAGGCCGACGAGGAGCGCCGGCGGGCCCGCGAGCAGAGCGAGGAGCTGCTGGCCTCGGCGCGCAAGCGGGTCGAGGACGCGCAGGCCGAGGCGGTCCGGCTGGTCGAGGAGGCCGAGCGGCGGGCCGGTGAGATGGTGTCCGCCGCCGAGCAGCACGCGCAGCAGGTGCGGGACTCCGTCGCCGGGCTGCACGAGCAGGCGCAGGAGGAGATCACCGGGCTGCGCTCGGCCGCCGAGCACGCGGCGGAGCGTACGAAGCGGGAGGCCGAGGAGGAGGCCGAGCGGCTGCGGGCCGACGCGCACGCCGAGCGGGAGCGGGCGAGCGAGGACGCCGGGCGGCTGCGGCAGGCGGCGCAGGAGGAGTCCGAGGCGGCCCGGGAGGTGGCCGAGCGCACTCTCGCGGAGGCGACGGCGGAGGCCGAGCGGCTGCGTTCGGACGCGGGCGAGTACGCGCAGCGGGTGCGTACCGAGGCGTCCGACGCGCTGGCGGAGGCCGACCAGGCGGCGGCGCGGACCCGGGCGGACGCCCGGGAGGACGCCAACCGCATCCGTTCGGACGCGGCGACGCAGGCCGACACGCTCATCACGGAGGCCCGCAAGGAGGCCGAGCTCCTCCAGACGGAGACGGTCGCGGAGGCCGAGCGGCTCCAGACGGAGACCGCCGCCGAGGCCGAGCGCGTGCGCACGGAGTCCGTGGCGGAGGCCGAGCGGGTCCGTACGGCGTCCGTGACCGAGGCCGAACGAGTGCGCGCGGAATCCGTGACCGAGGCCGAGCGGGTGCGGGCCGAGGCGCGGGCCGCGGCGGACCAGCTGGTCGGCGAGGCCACCACGGAGGCGGAGCGGCTGCGGGCCGAGGCCGCCGAGACGGTGGGTTCCGCGCAGGCGCACGCCGAGCGGACGCGGGCCGAGGCCGAGCGGGTCAAGGCGGACGCGGAGACGGAGGCCGAGCGGCTCCTCGGTACGGCGCGCGAGGAGGCCGAGCGGACGCTGGACGAGGCCCGCCAGGACGCCAACAAGCGGCGTTCGGAGGCGGCCGAGCAGGTCGACAAGCTCATCGGCGAGACCACCGCCGAGGCCGACAAGCTGCTCACCGAGGCCCAGCAGCAGGCGCTGAAGACCACGGCGGACGCCGAGGCGCAGGCCGACACCATGGTGGGCGCGGCCCGCAGCGAGGCCGAGCGGATCGTCTCCGAGTCGACCATCGAGGGCAACTCCCTGGTGGAGAAGGCCCGGACGGACGCGGACGAGCTGCTGGTGGGCGCGCGCCGGGACGCGACCGCGATCCGGGAGCGGGCGGAGGAGCTGCGCGAGCGGGTCACCGCCGAGATCGAGGAGCTGCACACCCGGGCCCGCCGCGAGGCCGCCGAGACGATGAAGTCCGCCGGCGACCGCTGCGACGCGCTCATCAAGGCCGCCGAGGAGCAGCTGGAGAAGGCCCAGGCGAAGGCGAAGGAGATGCTCTCGGACGCCGACTCCGAGGCGGGCAAGGTGCGCATCGCGGCCGTCAAGAAGGCGGAGGGCCTGCTGAAGGAGGCCGAGCTGAAGAAGGCGCGGCTGGTCAAGGAGGCCGAGGAGCTCAAGGCGGAGGCGATCCAGGAGGCGCGGCGCTCGGTCGAGGAGGGCAAGCGCGAGCTGGAGGTCCTGGTGCGCAGGCGCTCGGACATCAACGCCGAGATCTCCCGCGTCCAGGATGTGCTGGACGCGCTGGAGTCCTTCGAGACGCCGGGTGCGGGCAAGGACGGTTCGGTCAAGGCGAGCGCGACGGTCGGCGCACCCCGTTCGGGTGGGAAGTCGTCAGACAGCTAGCATCCGAGGGGTGTTTCGGTGTCGACTGAGGGCTTTGCCCTGCTCGTTGGCAAGCCCTCTGACGGTCAGCCACTCAAAAGAGGTGTCATTCTCCAGATCAAACACGTATCCGCTCGATGACACACCGCTTCGGCGCCTAGGATTCCCCCTATCACCTCACCGGTCTCATTTGACAGGAACCCCATGAGCGACACTTCCCCCTACGGCTTCGAGCTTGTGCGGCGTGGGTACGACCGCGCTCAGGTGGACGAACGTATCTCCAACCTCGTCTCCCAACGTGACCAGGCCAACGCCCGTATCACCGCCCTGGAAAAGCGCATCGAGGAGCTGCACCTCGAGACGCAGAACGCCCAGACCCAGGTCAGCGACGCCGAGCCGTCGTACGCCGGTCTCGGCGCTCGGGTCGAGAAGATCCTGCGCCTGGCCGAGGAAGAGGCCAAGGAGCTGCGTGAGGAGGCCCGTCGCGCGGCCGAACAGCACCGCGAGCTGGCCGAGTCGGCCGCCCAGCAGGTGCGTAACGACGCCGAGTCCTACGCCACCGAGCGCAAGGCGAAGGCGGAGGACGAGGGCTCCCGGATCGTCGAGAAGGCCAAGGGCGAGGCCTCTCAGCTGCGTGCCGACGCGCAGAAGGACGCGCAGTCCAAGCGCGAGGAGGCGGACGCCCTCTTCGAGGAGACCCGCGCCAAGGCCGCGCAGGCCGCCGCCGACTTCGAGACGAACCTGGCCAAGCGCCGCGAGCAGTCCGAGCGTGACCTGGCCTCGCGTCAGCAGAAGGCGGAGAAGCGGCTGGCGGAGATCGAGCACCGCGCCGAGCAGCTGCGCCTGGAGGCGGAGAAGCTGCGCACCGACGCGGAGCGCCGCGCCCGCCAGACGGTGGAGACTGCCCAGCGCCAGGCCGAGGACATCGTGGCCGACGCCAACGCCAAGGCGGACCGCATCCGTTCCGAGTCCGAGCGCGAGCTGGCGGCCCTCACCAACCGCCGCGACAGCATCAACGCCCAGCTGACGAACGTGCGCGAGATGCTGGCCACGCTGACCGGCGCGGCGGTTGCCGCCGCCGGCACGACGGGTGAGGACGAGCCTGTCTCTCGTGGGGTTCCGGCGCAGCAGTCCCGGTAAGCACCGTCCGGACGCATACGGGTCGCGGGGGAGCCCCGCGCCCCCGAAGGGACGCGAATGAGCCCCCTGTCTTCAAGTGGCAGGGGGCTTTGTCCCGTTCTAGCGTGGCGGCATGATCGAGCTGGACGGGCTGACCAAGCGGTACGGCGAGAAGGCGGCCGTCGATGGTCTGACATGTACCGTGCGGCCGGGCATCGTGACCGGGTTCCTCGGGCCCAATGGCGCCGGGAAGTCCACGACCATGCGGATGATCCTCGGGCTCGACCATCCCACCGCCGGTGATGTGCGGATCGACGGCAGCCGGTACGAGCGGCTGACGGACCCCCTCACCCGGATCGGCGCACTGCTGGACGCCAAGGCGATGCACGGCGGGCGCAGCGCCTACAACCATCTGCTGTGCCTCGCGCAGAGCAACGGCATCCCGCGCGCCCGGGTGGGCGAGGTGCTGGAGACGGTCGGGCTGATGGCCGTCGCGCGGCAGAAGGCCAAGGGGTTCTCGTACGGCATGTCGCAGCGGCTGGGGATCGCGGCCGCGCTGCTCGGGGACCCCCGGATCCTGATGTTCGACGAGCCGGTGAACGGGCTCGACCCCGAGGGCATCCACTGGATCCGCAATCTGATGACATCACTGGCCGCGCAGGGGCGGACGGTCTTCGTGTCCTCCCATCTGATGAGCGAGATGGCGCAGACCGCCGATCACCTCATCGTGATCGGGCAGGGCCGGCTGCTCGCGGACACCTCCATGGCGGACTTCATCCGGCGGCACGCGCGCAGCTACGTCCGCGTCCGCTCCCCCCAGCGCGAACGGCTGCTGGACGCGCTGCACGAGGCCGGGGTCACCGTGACGGAGGCCGCGGACGGGGCGCTGGAGGCGGAGGGCGACAAGGCCGAGCGGATCGGGGAGCTGGCCGCGGGGCACGGGATCGTGCTGCACGAGCTGAGCCCCCGGCAGGCTTCCCTGGAGGAGGCGTTCATGCGGCTGACGGCGGGTTCGGTGGAGTACCACGCGCAGTCGGAGGCCGCCCCGGGGAACTGGGGCGCCGGCCGGCAAGGGGGTACGGCATGACGAGCGCCCGGGTCGCGCAGACCCTCCGGTCCGAGTGGACGAAGATCCGGTCGGTGTCGTCCACCGGCTGGACCCTCTCGGTCGCCGTCGTGATCACCATCGGCATCGGCATGCTCATCTCCGCGCTGACCCGGAACGAGTACGACTCGACGCCGATCCAGGAGCGGCTGACCTTCGACCCGACCTTCATCAGCTTCGCCGGGATGACCCTCGGCCAGCTCGCCATGATCGTGTTCGGCGTGCTGGTGGTCACCAACGAGTACAGCACCGGCATGATCCGGGTCTCGCTGGCCGCCGTACCGCGCCGCGGCACCTTCCTGTTCGGCAAGATCGCGGTGGCGGGCGCGCTCGCCCTGCTCGTCGGGATGGTCACGAGCTTCGCCACGTTCTTCCTCGGGCAGGCCATGCTCGGTCCCTACCGCGCCGGGCTCGGCGATCCCGGGGTGCTGCGCGCGGTGGTGGGCGGCGGGCTGTATCTGACCCTGATCGCGGTGTTCTCCATGGGCGTCGCCACCATGCTGCGCTCACCGCTGCTGTCGCTCGGCATCCTGATGCCGTTCTTCTTCCTGATCTCCACCATCCTGGCCGCCGTCGACACCACCAAGAAGGTCGGCCAGTACCTGCCCGACCAGGCCGGCAGCCGGATCATGCAGGCGGTGCCGCGCCCCGGCGACGCCCCGTACGGACCCTGGGGCGGGCTCGGCATCATGGCGCTGTGGGTGATCGCCGCGCTCGCGGGAGGATACGCGCTGCTCAGGCACCGGGACGCGCAGTAGAGGCCCCGTTCACGCAGCGTATTACTTCAGCTTTACTTTTCTTTGGGCGGAACCGTCAGCGCCCAGCTATCCTCCTAACCCTTACGGGGGCGGTTCCCCGCTGTCCTGAACCTTCCGATGGGTGCGGAGCATGATCGAGGCTGTAGGCCTGACGAAGCGGTACGGCGACAAGACGGCCGTGTACAACCTTTCCTTCCAGGTGCGACCGGGATCCGTGACCGGCTTCCTCGGGCCCAACGGCTCGGGCAAGTCCACCACGATGCGGATGATCCTCGGCCTGGACAACCCCACGTCCGGCCGGGTGACCATCGGCGGTCACCCGTACCGCAGGCTGCCCAACGCCCCCCGCCAGGTCGGCGCGCTGCTCGACGCCAAGGCCGTGCACGGCGGCCGCTCCGCCCGCAACCATCTGCTGAGCCTCGCCCAGCTGTCCGGCATCCCGGCCCGCCGCGTGGACGAGGTGCTCGGCGTGGTCGGCCTCCAGGACGTCGCCAGGAAGCGCTCCAAGGGCTTCTCGCTCGGCATGGGCCAGCGCCTCGGCATCGCCGCCGCGCTGCTCGGCGACCCCCAGGTGCTGCTCTTCGACGAGCCGGTCAACGGCCTCGACCCCGAGGGCATCCTCTGGGTGCGCAACCTGATGAAGGCACTGGCCGCGGAGGGCCGGACGGTCTTCGTGTCCTCCCATCTGATGAGCGAGATGGCGCTGACCGCCGACCACCTCATCGTGATCGGGCGCGGCCAGCTGCTCGCCGACATGAGCGTGACGGACTTCATCTCCGCCAACTCCGCCGACTTCGCGCGGGTGCGCACCCCCGACACCGAGCCGCAGCTGCGCGAGAAGCTCGGCGCCGCGCTCACCGGGGCGGGCGGCCATGTGCTGCCGGAGCAGGACGGCGCGCTGCGCGTGATGGGGCTGCCGCTGCCCCGGATCAGCGACCTCGCGCACGAGGCGGGCGTACGGCTGTGGGAGCTGTCGCCGCACCAGGCCTCGCTCGAGGAGGCGTACATGCGGATGACGCAGGGCGCGGTGGACTACCGCTCCACCACCGACCAGAAGGCGGGCCTCCAGCAGCCGCTGCCGCCCG
Organism: Streptomyces sp. LaBMicrA B280; assembly: GCF_049222185.1. Classification (NCBI taxonomy): domain Bacteria; kingdom Bacillati; phylum Actinomycetota; class Actinomycetes; order Kitasatosporales; family Streptomycetaceae; genus Streptomyces; species Streptomyces sp. LaBMicrA B280. Next base: position 194,528 of record NZ_JBMJCT010000003.1, read on the forward strand.
GCGCCGAGCCGCCCATGCCGGTGCCGGGCCAGGGCCAGCCCGGCTGGTACGCCCCGCCGCCGCCCCAGCAGGGCGGGCAGCCCTTCGCGATGCCGGCGGGCGGCCCCGGCAATCGCGGGCCTGAAGGCACCCGAGGAGGGCCTCGACCCGCTCGCCCCCGAGCATGTCGCCCCGCTCGTCGGCTACTTGGCCGCCCCGGCCGCCGCTCCCGCCGCCACGCCTGACGCCTCCTCTCCCGCCGCCTCCCCCGCCTCCTCCCCCGCCGCCGACACGAACCAGCCCGAGGACGCCCGATGAGCACCCACCAGCCCCCGATGCCGCAGGCCCCCGGCGCGCCCGACTGGCAGGCGGCGCCCGGCGGGTCGTACCCCGGCTACACCTCGCCGATCCCGGTCGTGCGCACCCACCTCGGGCACGCGGTGGCCTCGGAGTGGACGAAGATCAGGTCGGTCCGCTCGACGATCTGGACGCTCAGCGTCTTCGTGTTCCTGGTCGTGGGCATCGGCCTGCTGGTCGGCGCGCTGGTGTCGGCGCACGCCGGTGAGTCCTCACTGAACGGCACCAACCCGCTCTCCTTCGGCTTCTTCGGCCTGCTCCTCGGCAACATGTGCGTCATCACGCTCGGCGTGCTGACCACGGCCTCGGAGTACGGCACCGGCATGATCCGTACGACGATGACGGCATGCCCGAGCCGCGGCCGGGTGCTGGCCGCCAAGGCGATCGTGTTCTTCGCGGTCGCCTTCGTGGTGTCCCTGGTGTCGGTCACCTTCGTGGCGATGGTGCAGTCGTCCATGCTGTCCGGCTCCGGCGCGAAGTCGCCCTCCGGCGGGGACTGGTTCAAGGCCACCGTCGGCGTGAGCCTCTACATCGCGCTGCTCGGCCTGCTCGCGCTGCTCGTCGGCTCGATGATCCGGCACTCCGCGGGCGGCATCACCATCATGATCGGCCTGGTGCTCGCCCCGCTGGTGCTGGCCCTGTTCATGGCCACGGACTCGCTGCACTCGGTGCGCGACTTCCTGTTCGAGTACAGCTTCCCGAGCCAGCTCAGCGTCTTCTACGACAGCACGCTCAGCGGTTCCGGACCCCGGGGCTGGGAGCCGCTGTGGATCATGCTGGGGCTGACCGCGGCGGCCGGCGCGGGCGCGTACGCGCTGCTGCGCAGCCGGGACGTGTGACCGGCCGGTCCCTCAGAACTTCGGCGCGTTACGAGACCGCTGCACCCGTGTGGTGCGGCGGTCTCGCGCGTTCCAGCAGGACTTGTGCCAGTGGCGGCGCTCGTCCACGCCCGAGTGCTCCGGCCAGGCCACCACATGCGGCACCGCGGAGGGGATCATCTGGTCGCAGCCGGGACAGCGATAGGTCTTGCCCTCGGCGCTCGCGCCCGCGACATGGCGCACGCTCCACTCCTCGCCCTGCCAATCCTCCGCGGACTGGAAGCCGCCGTACCGTCCGGTGCGGTCGTCCTCGGCGCTGCGGCCGGACGGGTCGGCGGCCTTCGGTCGGTTGCGGCGGGGGGACACGGGACACCTCTCGGGGCTCGGCGGCAAGCAAGGGCTGCGTCCAGCGTACGCGCCGCCCGGCGGGGTACGCGTAGGCCGCCAACCGGCGCAAGTCCCCCTCCGGAACGGCCGATTCTGAAGACAATCCGCAAATTACCCTGCCAAGCCGTGTCCTTGGCACGTGTCAGACGGTTATGCCGGTGGGGGAGCTCGGGTCGGAGCCGAGGAAGCGGGAAAAGCGATGTACGTAGGAAGCTTTGTGCTGGGCGCCCAGTTCCCGGGCCAGGGCCAGGGGGAGGCGCTGCACCGGGCGGTCCGCTCGGCGGAGGTCGCCGAGGAGGCCGGGCTCGACTCGGTGTGGCTGGCCGAGCACCACTTCGTGCCGTACGGCACCTGTCCGTCCGCCGTCACCCTGGCCGCGCTGCTGCTCGGCCGCACCCGCCGGATCCGGGTGGGCACCGCCGTCAGCGTACTGCCCACCGTGCACCCGGTCGCCCTGGGCGAGCAGGCCGCGCTGCTGCATCTGACGAGCGGCGGACGGTTCACCCTCGGGGTGGGCCGCGGCGGTCCCTGGGTTGACCTGGAGGTGTTCGGCAGCGGCCTCGACGCGTACGAAAACGGGTTCCCCGAGTCACTCGATCTGCTGCTGCGCTGGCTGCGCGAGCCCGCGGTGGGCGCCCGCGGTGAGCGCTTCGCGTTCCGCGAGGTGCCCGTCGTACCGCGTCCCTCGCAGGCCCTGACGGACACCCCGGGTCCGGAGGTCGTCGTCGCGTGCACCTCGCCGAAGAGCGTACGGCTGGCCGCGGAGCGCGGGCTGCCGATGCTGCTCGGGATGCACGCGGGCGACGAGGAGAAGGCCGAGATGGTCGCCCTGTGGCGGCGCAGCGCCCGCGCGGCGGGGCGGCCGCCCGAGGAGATCGCGGGCGCGGCGCATGTCGCGGCGGGGGTCTGCCAGCTCGCCGACCGCCGCCAGGACGCGGCGGAGACCCTGCTCAAGGCGATGCCGGGTTGGCTGAAACAGGGACTCGACGCGCATGTGACGGTCGACGGGCGCAAGCGCGCGATGCGCGATCCGGTCGCCTACACCGAACTGCTCTGCGGGCTGCACCCGGTGGGCACCCCGCGGCTCGCCGGCGACCGGCTCGCGGCCACCGCTGAGCGCACGGGCATCTCCCGCTTCGCCCTGCTGGTCGAGGGCTCGGGCGATCTCGCGGCGACGGAGGACACCCTGCGGCGCCTGGGCGCCGAGGTGCTTCCGCAGCTGCGCTGAAGAAACCGGACGAAGAGGCACAGCGTAGGTACGGACCGGGTACAGCGTAGGTTCACCTGGCAAGCCACCTGGGGGGCTTGCCGCCCCAGCACCGATTGCACCTCCCACGGGTGGAGCGGCAAGCAGGCGACGCACCGCCCCGGACATGCCGGGGCCGCGGGTCAGCAGTCCCGAAACTCCGGTGACTGGTTGAGCAGTTGGGCCCGCACCGAGGTGAAGCGGGTCAGCGTCTCGTCCACCGAGGCGTCCAGCGGGAACACCGCGACCCGGTGGCAGTTCTGGAAGGCCAGCCGCACGCCGAAGTGCCGTTGCAGCGCGCCGCGGATGGCGTCACTCGCGAGGGCGCGCAGCAGCTGGCCGCGGGCCTGCTCGTTGGGCGGGGGCGTCTGGTTGTCGGCGAAGGGGCCGCCGTCCACCTTCAGCTGGGCCACCAGGGAGCTGATCATCTCCCATGCGTAGGGCAGCGAGGTCCGGACGCAGTCGACGAATTCCGCTTCGTCGACCTCGCCTCGCTCGGCCGCGTCGAGTAGGGCCGGTGAGACGTCGAGCGACATGGGTTCTCCTCTCGCACCCCCGGTGAACAGGGGTTGCCGGACGGATAAAGGGAGTTCGGCGCCGAAAAACACGCTGAGTACATGGACCGTTGCCTCCCGTTCTCTACGGTAGGCAACCGTCGGTGACCACACCACCAGAATGCGTATATGGAACGGTCGGGTTGCACCCACAATCGGCCAAGGATGAACAAGAGTTTCCAGGGACAAAGCAGTGACAAGTGGGACGATCCACAGGGAGCGGCTCGGGCGAATCGCGTACGGCGGGGGGTGTCGAGTAGCGTTGCCGACCATGCGTCTCGTCATTGCCCGGTGCTCGGTCGACTACGCCGGCCGGCTCACCGCCCACCTGCCCTCGGCGCCCCGCCTGATCCTGGTCAAGGCGGACGGCAGCGTCTCCATCCACGCCGATGACCGGGCCTACAAGCCCCTCAACTGGATGTCGCCGCCCTGCACGCTGAAGGAGGGCGCGGGCGAGGACGAAGGTGTGTGGACCGTCGTCAACAAGGCGGGCGAGAAACTGATCATCACGATGGAGGAGATCTTCCACGACTCCTCGCACGAACTGGGTGTGGACCCGGGTCTGATCAAGGACGGCGTGGAAGCGCACCTCCAGGAGCTGCTCGCCGACCGCATCGAGACGCTCGGCGACGGCTACACGCTCATCCGGCGCGAGTACATGACCGCCATCGGCCCGGTGGACATCCTGTGCCGGGACGGCGAGGGCCGGACGGTCGCGATCGAGATCAAGCGCCGCGGTGAGATCGACGGCGTGGAGCAGCTGACCCGCTACCTCGACCTCCTCAACCGCGACCCGCACCTCGCGCCGGTCCGCGGCATCTTCGCCGCCCAGGAGATCAAGCCCCAGGCCCGCGTCCTCGCGACCGACCGGGGCATCGACTGCCACCTCATGGACTACGACGCCCTGCGCGGCATCGAGGACGACAAACTCCGGCTGTTCTGAGGCGCTGAACGGCGGTGCCGATCCGGCCCTCGGCCGGTTCGGCACCGCCGTTTCTCACATCTGCCCCTGCTCCACCGCGTCCGCGTCCGCCGGGTCCGGGTCCGCCGGGTCCGCCGGGGAGGCCGCCTCGGACGCCGACTTGGTGAACGGCGTCATGTCGCTCGCCGAGTCCGATGGCGAGCCCGTCGGGGTCGGCGGGGTGGTCGAACCGGTCGGCGCGGTCGGGGGCGTGGTCGGCGGGGTCGGCTTGGTCGGAGGCGGGGATGTCGGCCTGGTCCTCGTCGGCGCCGGGGACGTGCTCGCGCCGCCGCTTCCCCCACCGGGCCCGGTACCCGTGCCCGAGCCGGTCGGGCCCGTCGGGTCCGCCGTGGGGCTCGTCGACGGCGGCACCGGAGCGTTCGTCTCGGCGTACGTGCCCGCCGGAGCCGGGGTCGAGCGGTGGCCCGTGGCCGGCCGCGACGCCGTGCCCGGTGCCTGCGCGGGGGCCGGGTCGGTGGCCGGGTCGTCCGCGTCCTGGCTCGTGGAGGGGTTGAGGTCGGCCCGTCCCGCCGGGTTCTTGTCGTCGCTGTCATGGGACGTCATGCCGAGCGTCACCACGGTGCCCAGCACCGCCGCGAGCAGCGCGCCGGAGCCTGCCGCCACCAGATTGCGGCGCGCGAGACGCCGTATGCCGAGCCCCTTCGCCGGGGCCGCGGCCACGATCCGCGGAGTGACCAGGGTGTCCGGCACGGAGGGCGCCGAGGGCAGCGAGGGCATGGACGGCAGCGCGGGCACCGGCTCCGTCACGGGCTCCCCCGCGACCACCGGCACCGGAAGGCCGGGCAGCTCCCCCGCCCGGTCCGCGACCAGCGCCAGCGCCCTGCGCCCCGCGACCGCGCCCCGCTTGTCGGCGAGCGCGCCGCGCAGCCCGATCGACGCCTCCAGCTCAGCGCGGGCCCGGTCCAGCCGCCCCCCGCACAGCGCGAGGATTCCCAACTCATGGTGGAAATAGGCTTGTTCGGGCACCTCGCCGGAGTGCAGCGCGGCCTGCGCACCGCTGCGCAGCGCCCGCTCCCAGGCGCTCCAGCGCCGCGCGGCGGCGAACGCGGGCGCGGCGGTAGATCGGAAGAGAGCCGGACCGCCCCCGCGTCGTCGCTGCCGTCGACCGGCGGCACCACGGCCGCCAGCGCCGCGAGCACCGCGTCGGCCTCCGCGCCCACCCGCTCCGGGGTGACCGAGGGATGCCCGGCCCACCAGGCGTAGTGCTGGGCGGCGGTACGGGCCCGCTCCGGCGCGTCGTCGCCGTACCCCGCGGCCTCCAGCTGGGTGCGCACCCCCGCCGCGAGCCGGTACCGGGAGCCCGCGGGGGAGACCAGTCCGCAGCTCGCCAGTTCGCCGAGCGCCGCGTCGGCATGGGTGTCGCCGACCATCGCGGGCAGATGCGCCTGGTGCGGGACCTCGCCGCCGAGGGCGACCGCGAAGCGCAGGGTGGCGCGGGCGGAGGCGCTGAGCCGGGAGGCGAGCAGCGGCGCGGGCGCGGCGGCCTCACCGAGCGAGGGCAGCGGAGCGCTCTCGTCGGTGAACTCCTGCACCGGGGTGACCACGGGCCGTACGTCCTCGAAGACGCCGTACACGTCCACCGCCCCGGACTCGGCCCGGAGTTGGTCCCGCTGCCGCAGCAACGCGCCCGCCTGGACGAACCGCAGCGGCAGCCCCTCGGACTCGAACCACAGGTCGCCCGCCCAGTTGGCCTCCTCCTCGGTGAGCACCCGCCCGGCCGTGCGCTCCAGGATGTCCACCCCGCCGGCCCGGTCGAGCCCGCCGAGGAAGACCTCCTCGACATCGGCGTCGGCGCTCGGCGCGGGCACCTCCGGGGTGGCGGAGACCAGGAAGGCGCACTCGGGCGTCGCCTCCAGCAGCTCGTCCAGCTCGGCGCCGCCGAACTCGATGTCGTCCACCACGACGACCGCGCCGATCTCCGCGAGCGGCGCCCGCAGTTCGAGGCGTTCGGGACGGTGCCCGGGGGCGTCGTAGACGGTGTGGAAGAGGTCGTGGAGCAGGTCATCGGCGGTGCGGTGGATGCCGCACAGGCGCACCACGCCGTCGGGCGCGAGGTCCTCGCAGTCGTCGGCGACCAGGTCGAGCAGGGCGGTGCGGCCGGTCCCGCCGGGTCCGGTGAGCCGTACGGTACGGCCGCGCGCGAGCAGTCGTACCAGCCGCTCCCGTACTTCCTGACGCTCCAGCAGGGGCAGCGGGTGCTGGGCGGGTCCCGGCGGCACCGGGGGCCGGCCCGCGCGTTCGGCCTCGGCCCGCTCGGCGGCGCCGCGCTTGCGGGGGCCGCCCGGGCGGCGGGCCGGCGGGCAGGGCTCGATCTCGCTGCCGTCCACCGGGTTGACGGTCAGCAGCAGATCGCCGGTGACGAGGTGCGCCGTGCGGGCGGGCGCGGGCGTGCTCGGGCCGAAGTCGGCGGTGAGGGGGTCCCGGGGCGGGCGTCGGGCGCCCGTGTGTCCGTACTCCTCAGGCCCAGGGCTGATCGGGTCCATGGGTTCAAGCCCCCCATAAGCGTCGTGTGCTCGTGTTACGGCCCCGCCCGGCCTGCCGCACGTCGCACTGTCGCTCCGGTCCGGGCCCGCTCGGTCGAGGGTTGCGAGTCGGGCGGGCGACCGAACACTAAACCTTCGCTCAGTATCCACGACAGGGCGGGGTGCCCCGCGGTCCGAGACGTCACGGTCCGGCGCGGATTGACCGTCCGGTGTGCTTGCGCCCCTTGGGCACCGGCTCACACCCGGGGCAGCGACTCCACCCCGATACCGCCCTCGATCGCGAGGATGCGGTGCAGCCGGGTGGCCACCAACAGGCGCTGCATCTGCGGCGGTACACCGCGCAGCACCAGGCGGCGCCCGCAGCGGCCGGCCCGCCGGTGGGCCCCCATGATCACACCGAGCCCGGTGGCGTCCCAGGAGTCCAGTTCGGACAGGTCGAGCACCAGGTCGCCGGCGCCGTCGTCGACGGCCGAGTGCAGGGCCGTACGGGCGTCCGCCGCGCTGCGGACGTCGAGGCGCCCCCCGACGACCAGCTCGGCGTGGTCGCCCCTGATGTACATATGCGCTCCCCGTCGAGTGCGGTTGTGGCCAACTCCGTATCAATGGTGTGCACCGTCTGACTGAATGCGTGGCGGTGCGGTTGCTGCTTGTAAGCGAACCGATACCGAATTCACCCCTGAGGGTGATGCTCCGGGAGTGAACTCGGTGACGGGACGCGTCAGTACGCCGATCAGTACGTGTAGAAGCCCTGCCCGCTCTTGCGGCCGATGTCACCGGCGTCCACCATCCGGCGCATCAGCTCCGGCGGGGCGAACTTCTCGTCCTGGGACTCGGTGTAGATGTTCCCGGCGGCGTGCAGCAGGATGTCCACGCCGGTCAGGTCGGTGGTGGCGAGCGGGCCCATGGCGTGCCCGAAGCCCAGCTTGCAGGCGAGGTCGATGTCCTCGGCGGTCGCCACGCCCGACTCGTAGAGCTTGACGGCCTCCACGACGAGCGCGGAGATCAGGCGGGTGGTGACGAACCCGGCGACATCGCGGTTGACGACGATGCAGGTCTTGCCGACGGACTCGGCGAACTCCCGCGCGGTGGCGAGCGCTTCGTCGCTCGTCTTGTAGCCGCGCACCAGCTCGACCAGCTGCATCATCGGCACCGGCGAGAAGAAGTGGACGCCGACGACCCGCTCGGGGTGCTCGGTGGCCGCCGCGATCTTGGTGATCGGGATGGCGGAGGTGTTGGAGGCAAGCACGGCGTCCGGGCGCACGATCTTGTCGAGCGCGCGGAAGATCTCGTGCTTGACCTCCAGCTTCTCGAACACGGCCTCCACGACGATGTCCGCGTCCGCGGCGGCGTCCAGGTCGGTGGTCGGGGTGATGCGGCCCAGCGCGGCCTCGGCGTCGGCCGCGTCCAGCTTGCCCTTGCCCACGAACTTGTCGTACGACGCCTTGATGCCGTCGGTGCCGCGCGCCAGCGCCTCGTCGGTGACATCGCGAAGGACGACCTCCCAGCCCGCCTGCGCGGCGACCTGAGCGATACCGGACCCCATGAGACCGGCCCCGATGACGGCGAGCTTCCCTGCCACGTCCGACTCCCTCTTCCCGCTGTTACCCGCTATGGACATGTGTGCCTTCGGCGGACGATAGCGCTCCGAAGCGGCCGTGTGACCAGTAAGTAACGCGCGTCACGTCTCATTTGACGGACGTCACATCGGGACGAGTTCCGCCGCGATCCGAACGGCGCTCGAACGGCGGCCGACACGGTGCGTGTTCGCGGCGCTACACCCGGGCCGCGCGAAAAGGCCCCCGGTACAGCCCTGTTGGCCCTAGCCGCGCACCGCGTACCCGAGCACCCGCTCGCTCAGCAGTTCCTCGATGTCGTCCAGCAGCGCCAGCACCTCCCGGGAGACCTCGCCCGGCGCGCGGCGCTTGAGCATCTCGCGCCCGATGACCCTGATGACGGTGCCGTGGATCCAGCTGATCTGACCGGCCATCAGGCTCGGCAGCTCGTCGTCCTCGGCCGCCCCGGTCTCCTCGCGCAGCACCTGCTCCAGGTTGGCCTCCACCTCCTGGGCGAGGGCCCAGAGCCGGGAGCGCAGGCCCGGCGCCTCCTGGATCACACGCATGAAGTCGGCGTAGCCCGCGAGCAGGCCGACCCGGGGGGACACCGCCCGGACCTCGTCCCGCAGCTCGCGCAGCACCGCCTCCGCCGCGGACTCGCCCTCGGCGCGGCCCCGGACCCAGCGGGCGAGCCGGTCGACCATGCCCGCGGAGCGGTCGAGGAACAGGTCCTCCTTGGCCGGGAAGTAGTTGTAGACGGTGTTCACGGAGACGTTCGCCGCGTCGGCGATCTCCGCGACCGTCACCGCGTCGAAGCCGCGCTCGATGAACAGCCCCGTGGCGACATCGGAGATGTACTGCCGGGTCTGCCGCTTCTTCCGCTCCCTGAGCCCCTCAGCCATGCCCGCATCCTAGCTTCGCTGCACTTCCTGAAAACTTGGAGTCATTGCAATTTTTCAGGGACTCTGTTTTTCTGTGGGGCATGGCAGCAGTCATCAGCGCGGCGAACCTCGCCCGCACCTTCCGGACGAAAGCCGGTCCCGTCGACGCCGTACGCGGTGTCGACCTCACCGTCCACAAGGGCGAGATCCTCGGATTCCTCGGCCCCAACGGCGCCGGCAAGACGACCACCCTCCGCATGCTCACCACCCTCCTGAAGCCGACCGGCGGCACCGCCACCGTCGCCGGGCACGACCTGGTCACCGACCCGGCCGGAGTGCGCCGGGTCTCCGGGTACGTGGCCCAGTCCGGCGGCGTCGACCCGGGGATCAGCGTCCGGGAGGAACTGGTCACCCAGGCGCGGTTCTACCGGCTGGCCAAGAGCGACGCCGCCGCCCGCGCCGAGGAACTCGCCCGCGACCTCGACCTCACCGGCCTCCTCGACCGCAAGACGGGGGCCCTGTCCGGCGGTCAGCGGCGCCGCCTGGACATCGCGATGGCCCTGACCCACCGCCCCGAGGTGCTGTTCCTGGACGAGCCCACGACCGGCCTCGACCCCGGCAGCCGCGCCGACCTGTGGGACCTGGTCCGGCGGCTGCGCGACGAGCACGGTACGACCGTCTTCCTGACCACCCACTACCTGGACGAGGCCGACGCCCTCGCCGACCGCCTGGTGATCGTGGACGGCGGGGCGGTCGCCGCCGAGGGCACGCCCGGCGCGCTCAAGCTGCGGTACGGCGGCTCCCTGGACGCCACCCTCCAGGACACCTTCCTGGCCGTCACCGGCCGCGCCCCCGCCCCCACCGACGACGCCCCCGTCGCCGTATAGCCCCCAGGAGCCCACCGGCATGCTGCTGCACGACACGGCCCTCGTCTACGGCCGCTACCTCCGCCAGTCCCTCCGCTCCCGCTTCGCCCTGCTCTTCGGCGCCCTGACCCCGCTGCTCTATCTGCTCTTCTTCGGCCCCCTGCTGACCGGACTGCCACTGGGCCGGGCGGGCAGCTCCTGGCAGATCCTGGTGCCGGGGCTGCTGCTCCAACTCGGCCTCTTCGGTGCCCTGTTCGCCGGATTCACGATCATCATGGAGAGCGCCCAGGGGGTGGTGGAGCGGATGCGGGTCACCCCGGTCAGCCGGTTCGCGCTGCTGCTCGGCCGGGTGCTGCGCGACGCCACGGTGTTCGTGTTCCAGGCGGTCCTGCTGGTGCTGGCCGCCGTGGCGATGGGCCTGCGCGCACCCCTGGCGGGGATCCTCATCGGCTTCGGGTTCGTCGCCCTGCTCACCCTCTCCCTGGCCTCCCTGTCGTACGCGACGGGCATGAAGGTCCGCACCCCGCAGGAGTTCGGCCCGCTGATCAACGCGGTGTCGATGCCCTCGATGCTGCTGTCCGGCCTGGTGCTCCCGATGTCGCTCGCGCCCGCCTGGCTGGACGTGCTCTCGCACTTCGTGCCGTTCCGCTATCTGGTGGACGCGATGCGCGACGCCTACGTGGGCCACTACACGAGCGCGCACATGCTCTACGGCGTCCTCGTGGCCGTCGGCTTCGCCGCGCTGGCCGTGACGACGGGCACACGGGTGTTCCGGACGGCCGGGGCGTAATTACGCTGGGCCCATGGTCAATCTGACGCGTATCTACACCCGCACCGGCGACAAGGGCACCACGCACCTCGGTGACATGAGCCGGGTGCCCAAGACGGACCTGAGGATCTCCGCGTACGCGGACTCGAACGAGGCCAACGCGGTCATCGGCACCGCGATCGCCCTGGGCGGCCTGGACGAGGAGGTCGTCAGCGTCCTCACCCGCGTGCAGAACGACCTGTTCGACGTGGGCGCGGACCTGTCGACCCCGGTGACGGAGAACCCGGAGTACCCCCCGCTGCGGGTCGAGCAGTTCTACATCGACCGGCTGGAGGCGGACTGCGACCGCTTCAACGAGCAGCTGGAGAAGCTGCGGTCCTTCATCCTCCCCGGCGGCACCCCGGGCGCGGCCCTGCTGCACCAGGCGTGCACGGTCGTCCGCCGCGCCGAACGCTCCACCTGGGCGGCGATGGAGGCGCACGGCGACGCCATGAACCCCCTCACCGCCACCTACCTCAACCGCCTCTCCGACCTTCTCTTCATCCTGGCCCGCATCGCCAACAAGGCCACCGGCGACGTGCTGTGGGTGCCGGGCGGCGAGCGCTAGCGGGCACGCTCCCGCTCCCGCTTCGGGAACAGCGTGTAGCTCCCCGCGATGACCACATTGACGCCGATCAGCCACACCATCCTGAGCTGCCACGCCCGCAGCGAACCGGTGTCGCCGTCGGCGCCGACGTACCAGATCGCCGCCTGGAGCAGCGCGAGGGCGACGACGCAGGCCAGGATCCAGCGGGCCGCCACCCGCCATTCGTGGACGGCGCGGGCCCGGCCGTGGCGGGGCGGGCGCACCGGGGGCGGGCCACCGGCGAAGCGATGGGCGACCCGGGCGTCGGCCCAGCGGATCGTGGCGTGGCCGAGGCCGACCGTGCAGCCGATGTAGACGGCGGCCAGTCCGTGCCGCCAGTCCGCCCGGCCGCCGTGCTTCAGATCGATCGCGGCGACGACGAGCAGGACCACCTCCAGCAGCGGCTCGCACAGCAGCAGGGCCAGTCCGGTGCGCGGCATCCGCAGCCCGTACCGGACACCCAGCCCCGCCGCGAGCAGCACCCAGAACGCCACCTCGCAGGCGACGATCAGCGTGACGATCACACCCCACTCCCCCTTCTCCGTTCCCCTCCTCCCAGGCTCGCGCGGCGGGGGCGGCGGATCGTCGTCTCCCGAGGCGAGCCCGGGGTAAGCGAAAGTGGCAGTCCGGGACCCTCCCCAGGGACCATCCGCGCCGGTCCCGGGGCGTGTTGGATGGGGTCATGGCCGTACGACTCCCCCGACCGCACCGGTTCGACGTGTTCCTCGCGGCCGGTGGTCTCGCGGGCGGAGTCGTGCTGTGGGCGCTCGGGCTGCACACCTCGGGCAGCGGGGTGCTCGGCGCCGGGTGGGGGCTGATCCCGCTGGCGGTGACGGCGGGCCTGGAGCTGCTCCGCCGCACCCGGCCCCGGCTCGCGCTGATCTGCGGCACCTTCGCCATCACCTTCGACATGTTCACCCCGGGCAATGTGGCGACGATCCTGATGTTCACGGACCTCGCCTACACCGCCGTGCTCTACGGCTCACCGGCCGCCGCCCGCCGTATCCCGGTCACCACCGGGCTGGTCAGCCTCGGGGTGACGCTCGGCTTTCTCGTCTGGTGGCGCGAGCCGCAGGCCATCCTGGTCGGCCTCGGCTGCGCCGTGGTCTCCTTCGGCCCCGCCGCCACCGGGGCCCTGGTGCGCAACCATCACGAGGCCGCCGAGACCGCCCGGCTGCGGGCCGAACAGACCGCGCTGCTCGCGGAGCTGGACCGGACACAGGCGGTGACCGCCGAACGGGCGCGAATGGCACGGGAGTTGCACGACATGGTCGCGGGCCATCTGTCGGCCATCGCGATCCACTCCACGGCCGCGCTCTCCCTCGACGACCCGGACACCTCCCGGGAATCCCTCGCCGTCATCCGGGAGAACAGCGTGGCCGGACTGACCGAGATGCGGCGGTTGATCGGCATCCTGCGGGACAGCGGCGGGGAGAGCGGGCCGATGCCGACACCGACGCTCGACGGGCTCGGCGCGCTGGTCGCCGGTGCCCGCGCCAACGGGCTGGACATCACCCTCGACGCCGGACAGGGCAGCGTCCCGGCCCCCATCGAGCTGGCCGCCTACCGGATCGTGCAGGAGTCGCTGACCAATGCCCTCAAGCACGCGGCCCCGGGATCCGTACGGGTCCTGCTGCGCCAGGCGGGCGACGCCCTGCGGATCGAGGTGAGCAGCTCCTACCGGCCCGGCGACGGACCCCGGGCGCCCGGCTCGGGTGCCGGGCTCCCCGGGATGCGGGAGCGGGCCGCGCTGCTCGGGGGAACCCTGACCGCAGGCCCGGACGGTGACCGCTGGACCGTCCGTGCCGTCCTTCCGCTGGCCGAGCACACTCGCTATGGAGAGATCCCCGCATGATCCGCGTCCTGGTCGCCGAGGACCAGTCGGCCGTCCGCGCGGGACTGGTCCTGATCCTGCGCAGCGCGCCCGGCATCGAGGTGGTCGGCGAGGCACCGAACGGCGAACGGGCGGTGGCACTCGCCCGGGAACTGCGGCCCGACGTCGTCCTGATGGATGTGCAGATGCCGCTCCTGGACGGGGTGTCGGCGACCCGGCTCATCGCGGCGGAGGGGCTTGCCGATGTCCTGGTGCTCACCACCTTCGATCTGGACGAGTACGTCTTCGGGGCACTGCGGGCCGGAGCCGCCGGGTTCCTGCTGAAGAGCGCGGAGGCGAAGGACCTGATCGACGCGGTGCGGACGGTGGCGCGCGGGGAGGGCGTCGTGGCACCGGCCGTGACCCGGCGCCTGATCGCCGAGTTCGCCGCAGGCCCGGGCGGCGACCGGGGCTCCCGGCCGGATCCCGCCGTACTGGACGGGCTGACCCCGCGCGAGCGCGAGGTGCTCTCCCTTCTCGGCGAGGGACTGTCCAACGCCCAGATCGGAGCCCGCCTGAAGATGGCGGAGGGAACGGCCAAGTCGCACGTCAGCCGCCTGCTGGGCAAGCTGGACCTGCGCAGCCGGGTCCAGGCGGCGGTACTGGCAAGGGAGTTGGGGGCCTAACCGAATCGGGGCGCGGCCCCGCTCCGGCCTGCTAGCTCGCCGACCTCACGGTCAGATCACCGTTGGTCGTCGACAGGTCCAGGCGGTACCGGCCCGCCGGGTCGTCCTTGAATGCCACCTTCCTGTCGCCGTTGATGTTGTGCGCCGATATCCGGTAGTCGGCGGGCGGTGCCGTGACGGTGAGACTGCCGCTGGAGGTGTGGGCCTTGATGTTCTGCGGGGTGGCGGCCTGGATCGTCACTTCGCCGTTCGACGTCTGGGCGTCGACGCCGCCCTTGGCGTTCTTCACGGTGACCTCTCCGTTCGAGGTGCGCAGCTTCACCGCGCCCGTCGCTCCGGTCACCGCGATCTCGCCGTTGCTGGTGTGTACGTCGACCGTGCCGACGCCGTTCAGCGCGAGGTCGCCGTTGGAGGTGCCGCCCGTCACCGGGAGGGCGGCGGGCACCGTCACGTCGTAGTCGACGCCGCAGCTGTGGCCGCAGCCGGCGAGGGTCAGGACGCCCTGGTCGACATGGAAGCTGGTGCCGGTCGGCTTGTCGCCGGAGTAGTCGACCTTGCGGTGCACGGAGATCGTGGTGGCGTCCGCCGATGTCCGCACCTTCACCCCGCCGTTCCCGCTGTCGAGGTGGATCGAGGTCACCTTCTGGGACACCTTGGCGTCGTCCTGGAAGGTCTTGTGGTCGAGGACCTGGCACGCGGACAGCCCGCCGACGGTGAGTGCGGCCAGAGCCACGGCAGCAAGGAAACGCGCGCGTCGCATGAAGAATCCCCCGTATACAGCGCATCGGATCGTGGATCGGTCACAGCGATCGTACGCAGCCCGCCGCCTGCGCTTCGATGGGGAAAACCCCCCAATCCACCGGGGGTATACCGGACTTGGAATGGTCCAGACCTATTGACCCGTGGTCCAGACCTTTCTACCCTCGCAGCACCGTGGGCATGAAGGCTCAGTCATGCCCCCTGTCACCCCCACTACCGAGGGAGGCGCTCGATGCGCTTCAGACACAAGGTCGCGGCAGGGCTCGCGACCCTGGTACTCCCCCTGGCCGGACTGGTCGGACTCGCGAGCCCCGCACCGGCCGCGAGCGCCCAGGCGGCCGGCGTCACCGCGAGCTTCACCAAGTCCAGCGACTGGGGCACCGGCTTCGGCGGCCAGTGGACCGTCAAGAACTCCGGGTCCGCGAGCATCAGTTCCTGGACCATCCAGTGGGACTTCCCCTCCGGCACGTCCGTCACCTCCGCCTGGGACGCCGACGTCACCAACTCCGGCAACCACTGGACGGCGAAGAACAAGTCCTACAACGGCACCCTCGCCCCCGGTGCCTCCGTCAGCTTCGGCTTCAACGGCGCCGGCTCCGGCAACCCGAGCAACTGCACGCTCAACGGCAGCAGTTGCGACGGCACGACGGCCCCCGGCGACTCCGCCCCGAGCGCCCCCGGCACCCCGACCGCCTCCGGTGTCACCGACACCTCGGTGAAGCTCTCCTGGAGCGCGGCCACCGATGACAAGGGCATCAAGAACTACGACGTGCTGCGCGACGGCAAGGTCATCGCCACCGTGACCACCACGTCGTACACCGACACCGGGCTCACCGCGGGCAGCGACTACTCCTACTCCGTGCAGGCCCGCGACACCGCCGACCAGACCGGTCCGGCCAGTGCCGCGCTCGCCGTGCACACCACCGGCGGCGGCTCCACCACTCCCCCGCCCGCCGGCGGCAAGGTCAAGCTCGGCTACTTCACCGACTGGGGCATCTACGCCCGCAACTACAACGTGAAGAACCTGGTGACCTCCGGCTCCGCCGCCAAGATCACCCACATCAACTACGCCTTCGGCAACATCACCGGCGGCAAGTGCGCCATCGGCGACTCCTACGCCGACTACGACAAGGCGTTCACCGCCGACCAGGCCGTCAACGGCACCGCCGACACCTGGGACCAGCCGCTGCGCGGCAACTTCAACCAGCTGCGCGAGCTGAAGGCCAAGTACCCGAACCTCAAGGTCATCTGGTCCTTCGGCGGCTGGACCTGGTCCGGCGGCTTCGCCGACGCGGCCAAGGACCCGGCCGGGTTCGCCCAGTCCTGCTACGACCTCGTCAACGACCCGCGCTGGGCCGATGTGTTCGACGGCATCGACATCGACTGGGAGTACCCCAACAACTGCGGTCTGACCTGTGACACCAGCGGGCCCGAGGCGTTCAAGAACGTGATGGCCGCGCTGCGCGCCAAGTTCGGCGCGAGCAAGCTGGTCACGGCCGCGGTCTCCGCCGACGGCTCGGACGGCGGCAAGATCGACACCGCCGACTACTCCGGCGCCTCCCAGTACGTCGACTGGTACAACGTGATGACGTACGACTTCTTCGGCGCCTGGGACGCGCAGGGCCCCACCGCCCCGCACTCCCCGCTCACCTCGTACAGCGGCATCCCGAAGGCGGGCTTCACCACCGCCGACGCGATCGCCAAGTACAAGGCGGCCGGTGTCCCCGCGTCCAAGCTGCTCATCGGCATCGGCTTCTACGGCCGCGGCTGGACCGGCGTCACCCAGGACGCCCCGGGCGGCACCGCCACGGGCCCGGCGGCCGGCACCTATGAGCAGGGCATCGAGGACTACAAGGTCCTCAAGTCGTCCTGCCCGGTCACCGGCACCGTCGCGGGCACCGCGTACGCCCACTGCGGCAGCAACTGGTGGTCGTACGACACCCCGTCGACCATCGCCGGGAAGATGAGCTGGGCCAAGACCCAGGGCCTGGGCGGCGCGTTCTTCTGGGAGTTCAGCGGCGACACCAGCGACGGCGAACTGGTGAACGCGATCAGCAGCAACCTGTAAGAAGTCCAGTAAGAAGCATCGGCCCAGCGGGTGGACGTGGTTACGCCACGTTCACCCGCTGTCCGGGTGGGGCCGCCTCCAGCCACGCGAGGAAACCGGTCAGCGCGTCTTCGCTCATGGCGAGTTCGAGGCGCGTGCCCCGGTGGACGCAGGCGAGGACCACCGCGTCGGACAGCAGCGCCAGTTCCTCCTCGCCCTCGGGCAGCCGACGGCCGGCCACCTCGATCTGGGCGCGTTCGAGGACACGGCGCGGGCGGACGGCGTAGGAGAAGACCCGGTACCACTCGATGCGGTCGCCGTTGTAGCGGGCGACGCCGTAGCTCCAGCCCTTGCCGCCCGCGTCCGGTTTCTCGGCCACGTCCCAGCGCAGGGAGCAGTCGAAGGTCCCGCCCGAGCGCTGGATCAGCCGACGGCGCAGGCCGAACAGAAACAGCCCGACCACCACGAGCGCGACCACGATCCCGCACACAGTCAGAGCGAGGACCATCGGCACCGACCTCCTCGTCTCCTAGGTAGGGGAACTGCTTCTACTACTGAGTAATGAAACGGAAAAAACACCTACATCTGCCTCAGCCGCGACCGGCACCGGATTGCTCCGGGCCGGCCGCGGCTGAGTGATGTCAACGTACCGCGCGGCTGGTTCAGCGTGCGGTCGCCGCACGAAGTCGGACGTCCGCGCGGCGCTCGGCGGCGGCGTCGCCCTCCGCCTTCGCGCGCTCCAGCTCCCGCTCCGTGCGCTGGACATCGATCTCGTCCGACAGCTCGGCGATCTCGGCCAGCAGGGACAGCTTGTTGTCCGCGAACGAGACGAAACCGCCGTGCACCGCGGCGACGACCGTTCCGCCATCACTCGTACGGATGGTCACCGGGCCCGACTCCAGCACACCGAGCAGCGGCTGGTGACCGGGCATGACGCCGATGTCGCCGGAGGTGGTGCGCGCGACGACCAGGGTGGCCTCGCCGGACCAGACCTGGCGGTCCGCGGCGACCAGCTCGACGTGCAGCTCAGCAGCCAAGAGTGGCTCCTCGGGTCACCACCCGGCAGGGGTGCCGGGTGTTGGGGTCAATTCTAGTGGGCGTTGCAGAGGGGGCGGGACGCGCCCGCCCCCTCAGAAGAGCACGAGGCTCAGGAGACGCCCAGCTCCTTGGCGTTGGCCTTGAGGTCCTCGATGCCACCGCACATGAAGAACGCCTGCTCCGGGAAGTGGTCGTACTCACCGTCGCAGATCGCGTTGAACGCGGCGATCGACTCGTCCAGCGGCACGTCCGAACCGTCCACGCCGGTGAACTGCTTGGCGACGTGGGTGTTCTGGGACAGGAAGCGCTCCACGCGACGGGCACGGTGGACGACGAGCTTGTCCTCCTCGCCGAGCTCGTCGATACCGAGGATCGCGATGATGTCCTGCAGGTCCTTGTACTTCTGCAGGATGTTCTTCACGCGCATGGCCGCGTTGTAGTGGTCCGCGGCGATGTACCGCGGGTCCAGGATCCGGGACGTCGAGTCCAGCGGGTCCACGGCCGGGTAGATGCCCTTCTCCGAGATCGGACGGGAGAGAACCGTCGTCGCGTCGAGGTGGGCGAAGGTGGTGGCCGGGGCCGGGTCGGTCAGGTCGTCCGCGGGGACGTAGATCGCCTGCATCGAGGTGATCGAGTGACCGCGGGTCGACGTGATGCGCTCCTGGAGGAGACCCATCTCGTCGGCCAGGTTCGGCTGGTAACCCACCGCGGACGGCATCCGGCCGAGCAGCGTGGAGACCTCGGAACCGGCCTGCGTGAAGCGGAAGATGTTGTCGATGAAGAACAGCACGTCCTGCTTCTGGACGTCACGGAAGTACTCGGCCATGGTGAGGCCGGCCAGCGCGACGCGCAGACGGGTGCCCGGGGGCTCGTCCATCTGACCGAAGACCAGGGCGGTCTTGTCGATGACGCCCGAGTCGGTCATCTCCTCGATGAGGTCGTTGCCCTCACGGGTGCGCTCACCGACACCGGCGAACACGGAGACACCGTCGTGGTTGTTGGCGACACGGTAGATCATCTCCTGGATGAGCACCGTCTTGCCGACACCGGCACCGCCGAACAGGCCGATCTTGCCGCCCTTGACGTACGGGGTGAGCAGGTCGATGACCTTGACGCCCGTCTCGAACATCTCGGTCTTGGACTCGAGCTCGTCGAAGTTCGGGGCCTTGCGGTGGATGGGCCAGCGCTCGCCCTCGTACTGCTCGTCGACGTTCAGCACCTCGCCAAGGGTGTTGAACACCTTGCCCTTGGTGAAGTCGCCGACGGGCACCGAGATCGGCGCGCCGGTGTCGATGACGGCGGCCTGGCGGACCAGACCGTCGGTCGGCTGCATGGAGATGGTGCGGACCAGACCGTCACCCAGGTGCTGGGCGACCTCCAGGGTCAGCGTCTTCTTCTCGCCGGCGTTGGCCGGGTCGGCCACCTCGACGTGCAGCGCCTGGTAGATGTCCGGCATCGCGTCGACGGGGAACTCCACGTCGACGACCGGGCCGATGACCCGGGCGACGCGGCCCGTAGCCGTCGCGGTCTCAACAGTGGTGGTCATTATCGGTCACTCCCCGCGGTCGCGTCGGCCAGGGCGCTCGCGCCACCGACGATCTCGCTGATTTCCTGGGTGATTTCGGCCTGGCGGGCCGCGTTGGCAAGACGGGACAGCGTGTTGATCAGCTCGCCCGCGTTGTCGGTGGCCGACTTCATCGCGCGCCGCGTGGCGGCGTGCTTGGAAGCGGCCGACTGGAGCAGCGCGTTGTAGATACGGCTCTCCACGTAGCGCGGCAGCAGGGCGTCAAGGACGTCCTCCGCCGAGGGCTCGAAGTCGTAGAGCGGCAGGATCTCGCCCTCGGACTTCGTCTCCTCGGCGACCTCGTCGAGGCGCAGCGGAAGCAGCCGTGCGTCAAGCGCGGTCTGCGTCATCATCGAGACGAACTCGGTGTAGACGATGTGGAGTTCATCCACGCCGCCCTCGGCCGTGTCCTTCTCGATGGCCTCGATCAGGGGTGCCGCGACCTTCTTCGCGTCGGCGTACGACGGCTCGTCGGTGAAGCCCGTCCACGACTCCGCGACCTTGCGCTCGCGGAAGTTGTAGTGGGCGACACCGCGCCGGCCGACGATGTACGCGTCGACCTGCTTGCCCTCGCGCTCCAGGCGCTCGGTCAGCTGCTCCGCCGCCTTGATGGCGTTGGAGTTGAAGGCACCGGCCAGACCGCGGTCGCTCGTGAGGAGCAGGATCGCGGCACGGGTCGGGTTCTCCGCCTCCGTGGTGAGCGGGTGCTTGGTGTTCGACCCCGTACCGACCGCCGTGACCGCGCGCGTCAGCTCGGTCGCGTACGGCGTGGAGGCCGCCACCTTGCGCTGCGCCTTGACGACGCGCGAGGCGGCGATCATCTCCATCGCCTTGGTGATCTTCTTGGTCGCGCTGACGGATCGGATGCGACGCTTGTAGACCCGGAGCTGGGCTCCCATGAGTCAGGTCCCTTCCTTACGTCACTTGGCGGCAGCGGCAGGAGTGTCCTCGCCGAGCAGCTTGCCGTCCGAGGTCTCGAACTGCTTCTTGAACTCGGCCACCGCGTCGTCGATCGCCTGGATCGTGTCGTTCGACATCTTGGCGCCCTCCTTGATGGAGGTCATCAGGCCCTGGTGCTTGCGGTGCAGGAAGTCCAGCAGCTCCCGCTCGAAGCGACGGACGTCCACGACCGGGACATCGTCCATACGACCGTTGGTACCGGCCCACACGGAGACGACCTGGTCCTCGGTGGCCATCGGCTGGTACTGGTCCTGCTTCAGCAGCTCGACCATGCGCTGACCGCGCTCCAGCTGGGCCTTGGAGGCCGCGTCCAGGTCGGAACCGAAGGCGGCGAACGCCTCCAGCTCACGGAACTGGGCGAGGTCCACACGGAGGCGGCCGGAGACCTGGCGCATCGCCTTGTGCTGGGCGGAGCCACCGACTCGGGAGACCGAGATACCGACGTTCAGCGCGGGACGCTGACCGGCGTTGAACAGGTCCGACTCCAGGAAGCACTGGCCGTCGGTGATGGAGATGACGTTGGTCGGGATGAACGCCGAGACGTCGTTGGCCTTCGTCTCGACGATCGGCAGACCGGTCATCGAACCGGCACCCATCTCGTCGGAGAGCTTGGCGCAGCGCTCCAGCAGACGCGAGTGCAGGTAGAAGACGTCACCCGGGTAGGCCTCACGGCCCGGCGGGCGGCGCAGCAGCAGGGACACGGCGCGGTAGGCGTCGGCCTGCTTCGAGAGGTCGTCGAAGATGATGAGGACGTGCTTGCCCTCGTACATCCACTGCTGACCGATGGCCGAACCGGTGTACGGCGCAAGGTACTTGAAGCCGGCCGGGTCGGACGCCGGGGCGGCGACGATGGTCGTGTACTCCAGCGCGCCGTTCTCCTCCAGCGAGCGGCGAACGCCCGCGATGGTGGAGCCCTTCTGGCCGATGGCGACGTAGATGCAGCGGACCTGCTTCTTCGGGTCGCCGGTGCGCCAGTTGTCGCGCTGGTTGATGATGGTGTCGACGGCCAGGGCGGTCTTGCCGGTCTGGCGGTCACCGATGATCAGCTGACGCTGACCACGGCCGATCGGGGTCATCGCGTCGACGGCCTTGTAGCCGGTCTCCATCGGCTCGTGCACCGACTTGCGCTGCATGACCGTGGGGGCCTGCAGCTCAAGGGCGCGGCGGCCGGACGTCTCGATCTCGCCGAGGCCGTCGATCGGGTTGCCGAGCGGGTCGACAACACGGCCGAGGTAGCCCTCGCCGACCGCGACGGAGAGCACCTCGCCGGTACGCGTGACCGGCTGACCCTCCTCGACGCCACTGAACTCGCCGAGGACGATGGCACCGATCTCGCGCTCCTCGAGGTTGAGGGCGAGGCCGAGGGTGCCGTCCTCGAACTTCAGCAGTTCGTTGGCCATGGCCGAGGGAAGACCCTCGATCTTCGCGATGCCGTCGCCGGCAAGGGTGACCGTACCGACTTCCTCGCGCGAGGCCGCGTCCGGCTTGTACGACTGGACGAAGTTCTCCAGCGCGTCCCGGATCTCCTCCGGCCGGATCGTGAGCTCCGCCATCTGGGTTCCCTGCTCTCCTTGTTGGGCCCGAAGTTTCACTTTGGGGGGATGGGGACTCCCCCCAACAGGAGGTGAATCCTCTGCACGGCCCAACCAGGGCCGTATGTACGTACTGCTATTACTCGGTATGTCGAGGTGCCGCGTCGCTGTCGCGTCGCCGCTAGCTCGCCATGCGGCGGGCGGCCTCGTCCAGTCGGTCCGCGAGCGAACCGTTGATGACCTCGTCACCGACCTGGACCCGCATACCGCCGACGACGTCGGGGTCCACGTCCAGGTTGAGGTGGATCCGGCGGCCGTAGAGCTTGCCGAGGGCGGCGCCGAGGCGCTGCTTCTGGGTGTCGCTCAGCGGTACCGCCGAGGTGACGACGGCGACCAGACGGTCCCGGCGCTCCGCGGCCAGCTTGGACAGGGACTCCAGTCCCGCTTCCAGGCTACGACCACGCGGCGCGGCCACGAGGCGCACGACCAGACGCTCGGTGGCGGGCTTGGCCCGTCCGCCCAGCAGCCGGTTCAGCAGCTCGGTCTTGGCCCCGGCGCCCGCGGTGCGGTCGGTCAGGGCGGCGCGCAGCTCGGTGCTGGAGGCGACGATCCGGCCGAAGCGGAACAGCTCGTCCTCGACCTCGTCGAGGTTGCCACGCTTCTCCGCAGCGGTGAGGTCGGCGATGTCCGTCAACTGCTCCAGCGCGTCCACCAGGTCGCGGGGCTGCGACCAGCGGGCGCGGGCCATCCCGGCCACCAGGTCGGCGGCCACACCGCTGACCTGGGCACCGAGCAGGCGCTGGACCAGCTCGGCCTTGGCCTCTCCGGACTGCGCCGGGTCGGTCAGAACCCGGCGCAGGCCGGCCTCGCGGTCGAGCAGCGCGGTGACGGCCGCCAGCTCGTCGGCGAGCGCGGCGGCGTCCACGGACGTGGAGTCCGTCAGCGCGTCGAGACGCTCCCGTGCGGCTGCCAGGGCCTCGCGGCTCGCTCCGTTCATCGCGCGGCCTCGGCCTTCTCCTCGAGCTCGTCGAGGAAGCGGTCGATCACACGGCTCTGCCGGGCGTGGTCCTCGAGGGACTCGCCGACGAGCTTGCCGGCCAGGTCGGTGGCGAGCTTGCCGACGTCCTGACGCAGCGTGGACGCGGCGGCCTTGCGGTCGGCCTCGATCTGGGTGTGACCGGCGGCGACGATCTCCTCGCGCTGCCGCTGGCCCTCGGCCCGCATCTCGGCGATGAGGGTGGCACCCTGCTCCTGCGCCTCCTGGCGCAGCCGCGCGGCCTCGTGCCGTGCCTCGGCCAGCTGGGCCTTGTACTGCTCAAGGACGCTCTGGGCCTCGGTCTGCGCGGCCTCGGCCTTTTCGATACCGCCCTCGATGGCCTCGCGACGCTCTTCCAGAACCTTGTTGATGTTCGGGAGGAGCTTCTTGGCGAGGAAGCCGAAGACGATGACGAAGGCGATCAGGCCGATGACGAGCTCCGGCCACGGCGGAATGAGAGGGTTCTCCTTCTCCGCCGCAAACTGAACCCATGAGTGGGTCATCTCAGTGCCTTTCGTCGAATGGGCTGTCGCTGTCGTTCGACTCAGGAGTAGACGAACGGCATGACGAGGCCGATGAGGGCCAGCGCCTCACAGAACGCGAAGCCGAGGATCTGGTTGGAGCGGATCAGGCCCGCAGCCTCGGGCTGACGCGCGAGGGCCTGCGTGCCGTTACCGAAGATGATGCCGACGCCGACGCCGGGGCCGATGGCCGAAAGGCCGTAACCGACGGAGCTGAGCGAACCAGTGACAGCGGCAAGGGTCTGGGACATGCCAGTTCTTCCTTTTCTTTACGGACCGGTGGGGGGTTGGCCACCGGACGACCAGGGGTTTCGGGGCGGAGTGGCTCAGTGGTGCTCGGCGAGCGCGCCCTGGATGTAGGAGCAGGTCAGCAGGACGAAGACGTATGCCTGGACGGCCTGGATGAACAGCTCGAAGGCGGTCATGACGATCGTCATCACGAACGAGACGCCGGCGTAGGCGATACCGATGCCGTTCAGCATGTACCAGCTGGCGATCGTGAAGAGCA
This sequence comes from Streptomyces sp. LaBMicrA B280, assembly GCF_049222185.1. Classification (NCBI taxonomy): domain Bacteria; kingdom Bacillati; phylum Actinomycetota; class Actinomycetes; order Kitasatosporales; family Streptomycetaceae; genus Streptomyces; species Streptomyces sp. LaBMicrA B280. The sequence continues at coordinate 218,492 of NZ_JBMJCT010000003.1, forward strand.
CGATCAGCGTGTGCCCGGCGAACATGTTCGCGAACAGTCGGACGGCGTGGGTGAAGGGGCGGACCAGCAGGTTCGAGAACAACTCGATGACCATGGCCAGCGGCAGCACCGCGCCGAGCGACTTGTCGTAGCCCGTGAAGTTCTTGAACGCGCCGACGAATCCGTGTCGCTTGAAGGTCAGCGAGACCCACAGGACGTAGACGATCGCGGCCAGCGCCGCCGGGTAGGCGATGATCGCCGTCACCGGGAACTGGGCGACCGGGATGATCGACCAGATGTTCATCATCCAGACGAAGAAGAAGAGAGAGACGATCAGAGGTACGTACTTCTCTCCTTCCTTCTTGCCGATGGTCTCGTAGACGACACCGCGGCGCACGAAGTCGTAACCGGCCTCGCCGACCATCTGGAGCTTGCCCGGGATGACCTTGGCCCTGCCGAAGGCGGCCCAGAAGAAGCCCACGACGATGATGGAGCCGAGCAGGGCGAGGAGCATCGGCTTGTTGAAGTACAGGCCGTTCGTGTTCCCCCAGATCGGCTCGAAGAGGAACGAATGCAGGCCCGGAGCGACGGTCCCGAAGCCGCACCCGCTGAACAGGTGGCAGCTCGAGTCGAAAGCGAGCGTCTGCGTCGGATCAGCACTCACCGCGGGCTCCTTCATCGTGGCGCATAGGTACGGCAACCTCGTTGTGTCGGCGCGGCGTGCGGCCGCGGGTCGGCACGGGACTGGTGTGACGGATGTGGGGGCGGCTGGGGGGCATCTCGCCTCGCGATCGAACAGGCGTCAGCTCAGATGCCCGCGCCCGCGATGCCGCAGTTGGCACCGGACGATAGCAGCATGCGTGCTGCGCCTTTATCCCGGCCCTACCTCTCACGACGAACGCCCTGTCTTTTCGGGCTTGTCACCCGAGGACGAGGAGTCCGGATCGACGTAGAGGGTCTTGGCCTTCATGTGCGCACGCGTCTGTGCGCTGATCCACACGAGGGTGGCGACCACAAGCGTGATGGCGAAGGCGCGCGGGTTGAAAAGCGTGGTGTTCTTGAACAGGGCGACGAAGATGACCATCAGCAGCAGCTGGGCCGCGTAGAGCATCAGGCCCATCATCTGGAACAGCTGCGGAAATGATGTGGCGGTGCGCTGGAGTACGTAGAGACCGAGCCCCATGAACAGGACCACGACCACCGTCGCGACGACTGCCCCGATCGCTCCCTTGCCGCCCGCGACCACACCGCTGACGACGGCGGCAAGCGCGCCGACGGCAGCCGTGGGTACGGCGACTTGGGCAAGGATCCGGGCGTCAGAAGACGGCATGGCGGCAACTCCGCTTTCACAGGGGGCAGGTGTCGTCATGGACGAGCGTAGTCCCGGGCCGAGCGATCGAGATCTCACACCAATGGGCCGTCGCACTACGGTCCGTCGGCTCTATCCCGGGTTCTCGTGAACAGTATCACAAACTATTTGATGAGGTCTTTACCTGGTAGGTGTGCTTGCTGTCACACATGAGAGTGACTCTGCACGTCTGATCAGAAACCGAGCCGCTTTGTCTGGTATTAGGGACCTTTGCTCCCCCACGACTTGGCAATGCTCTAGTCAGATTCTTACCTTGCCCGTCTCAGGAACGGTCAGGAAAACGCCCACGAGTGCCGATTGCGGTCGCCCCGTTGACGCCGGACACACCGGCCGTGACGGGCGCGCGCTCATCGGTCTCCGGCTCCTCCGGACCGTCCGCCGCGGCCGCCTCCATGGCGAGTTCCGCCGCCGCGGCCGCCCGTCGGCGCCGGTAGCGCGGCGGCACGAAGCGCTGGGCCCACACCGGCACCCGCGGCGTGAAGCGCGGCAGGAGCAGCAGGACGAGGCCCACGGCGCTGAGGAAGACGACGCCGAGCACGATCCACATCGACGCCGAGTTGACCGAGTAGGCCAGCGCGCCGAAGGCGATCAGCGCCGACCAGAAGTACATGATCAGCACCGCGCGGCTGTGCGAGTGGCCGATCTCCAGCAGTCGGTGGTGCAGATGCCCGCGGTCCGCGGCGAACGGCGACTGACCGCGCCAGGTGCGGCGCACGATGGCCAGCACCAGGTCGGCGGCGGGGATCGCGATGATCGTCAGCGGCATCAGCAGCGGGATGTAGACCGGCACCATCTGGTGCACGGTGGCGCGCTCGGAACCGGAGAACAGGTTCATCACGTCCGGGTCCACCTGACCCGTGATCGAGATGGCGCCCGCGGCCAGCACCAGGCCGATCAGCATGGAGCCGGAGTCGCCCATGAAGATGCGCGCCGGGTGCATGTTGTGCGGCAGGAAGCCCAGGCACATGCCCATCAGGATCGACGCGAACAGGGTGGCGGGGGCGGCGGCCTCGATGCCGTACGACACCCAGACGCGATACGCGTACAGGAAGAACGCCACCGTCGCGATGCACACCATGCCGGCCGCGAGGCCGTCGAGGCCGTCCACGAAGTTCACCGCGTTGATCGTGATGACGACGAGCGCCACGGTCAGCAGCGTGCCCTGCCACTGGGTCAGCGCCACATTGCCGACGCCGGGGATGGGCAGCCACAGGATCGTCAGACCCTGCATCACCATGACGCCGGCGGCGATCATCTGGCCGCCGAGCTTGATCAGGGCGTCGATCTCGAACTTGTCGTCCAGGACGCCGATCAGCCAGATCAGGGCGGCGCCGGAGAGCAGCGCCCGCGGCTCGTTGGACTTCTCGAACACCCAGTTCAGGCTGGACAGGTGGTCGGCGACCAGCAGGCCAGCGCACAGTCCGAAGAACATCGCGATCCCGCCGAGGCGCGGAGTGGGTTCCCGGTGCACGTCCCGGGCCCGGATCTCCGGCATCGCCCCCGCCACGATCGCGAACTTCCGCACCGGCCCCGTCAGCAGGTACGTCACCGCGGCCGTGATGCAGAGCGTCAGCAGGTATTCACGCACGGGCTTCCCCACAGGTCTCGCTGGCCATCACAGCCCCACAGCCTAGCGGCGGGCGTATACGTCTGAGGACTTACGGGTAGCCAGGATGGTTGCAGACCATGCTGTGAGACTCGCCGCGCCCGCTTCCGGTCAGCCCGGATACGGCGGGAACGCGCCGGTCAGCTCCCGTGCCTCCGCCCGCGCCCCGGCCGGTTCCGGGTGCCCGCGCACCACCGCGGCGAGCAGTTTCGCGATCCGCTCCATCTCCGGCTCGCCCATGCCCTGGGTGGTCACCGCGGCCGTTCCCAGGCGCAGGCCCCGGCCGGCGGCGCCCGGCAGCGCGCAGCAGTCCAGGACGATCCCGGCGGCGGCGAGCCGGCCGCGGGCGGTGCGGCCGTCCACGCCGAGCGGCGCCGGGTCGGCGGTGATCAGATGGGTGTCCGTGCCGCCGGTGGTGACGGTGAGCCCCTCCTCGGCGAGATGCCCGGCCAGGGTGCGGGCGTTGGCGACGACCTGGTGCGCGTACGTGGCGAACGCCGGGGTCGCGGCCTCGCCGAACGCGACGGCCTTGGCGGCGACGGTGTGCATCTGCGCCCCGCCCTGGGTGAACGGGAACACCGCCCGGTCCACCCGCTCGGCCAGCTCGGCGCCGCACAGGATCATGCCGCCGCGGGGGCCGCGCAGCACCTTGTGCGTGGTCGCGCAGACGATGTCGGCGTACGGCACCGGGTTCGGGGCGGCGCCGCCCGCGACCAGGCCGATGGGGTGGGCGGCGTCCGCGATCAGATAGGCGCCGACCTCGTCGGCGACCTCGCGGAAGAAGGCGTAGTCGAGGTGCCGGGGGTAGGCGATGGAGCCGCACACGATCGCCTTGGGGCGGTGGTTGCGGGCCAGGTGGCGTACCTGGTCGTGGTCGATCAGCCCGGTCTCCGCGTCGACGCCGTAGCCGACGAAGTCGAACCAGCGGCCGGAGAAGTTGGCCGGGGAGCCATGGGTGAGGTGACCGCCGTACGGCAGGCCGAGGGCGAGGACGGTGTCGCCGGGGCGCAGCAGGGCGGCGTACGCGGCGAGGACGGCGGAGGAGCCGGAGTGGGCCTGTACGTTCGCGTGCCGGGCCCCGAACAGCGCGCAGGCCCGCCGCACGGCCAGCCGCTCGGCCATGTCCACGATCTCGCAGCCGCCGTGGTGGCGGGCGCCGGGGTAGCCCTCGGCGTACTTGTTCGCCAGCGGAGAGCCGAGGGCGGCGAGCACCGCGCGGGAGGTGAAGTTCTCCGCCGCGATCAGCTGGAGCGACGTCGACTGCCGGCGCAGCTCCGCCAGCAGGATCTCGGCCACCTCGGGATCCTGCTCCCGCAGGACATCGGCCTCGTGCAGGGTGCTGACCGACATGACGGACTCCGGGCGGTCGACGGTGACGTATCCCCAATGTAGGTCGCGGTGGGGTACGGCGCCCGGTGTCGGCGGTGCGCCGCCGCTACATCCGCGCGGGCACGCCCGTCAGCGCCGTCACCACCGGGTCCAGCGCGTCCCGTATCTCGTCGCCGATGGAGCGGAAGAACGGCAGGGGCGCGCCGTAGGGGTCGTAGACCTCGTCCGCCTCGGCCGTGGGGGCCAGGAGCCAGCCGCGCAGGGCGGCGGCGGCCCGGACCAGGGCGCGGGCGCGCATGACGAGGCCCTCCTCCAGCGGCGGCAGCGTCGCGGGGTCGATCGCGCGGACCAGGCGCGTGAACTCCTTGAGGGTGAACGTGCGCAGGCCCGCCGAATGGCCCATGGAGATGACCTGGGCTCGGTGGTCGCGGGTCGCGGTCAGGACCAGGTCGGCCCGGATGACGTGTTCGTCGAGCAGTTCCCGGCCCATGAAGCCGGAGGCGTCCGCGCCGAACTCGGCCAGCACGGTCTCCGCGTTGGCCTCCATGGGCGCGCCCTCATGGCCCCAGGTGCCCGCGCTCTCCACGATCAGCCCGCCGCCGAGCACACCGAGGCGCTCGGCGACGAAATGCCGGGTCAGCCGCTCGGTGATGGGCGAGCGGCACACATTGCCGGTACTGACGTGGAGGATGCGGAAGGTGTCGCGCGGAAACCCGAACGTCGTCGTCTCCTCCGCGAGGCGCTCCCCGATGCCTATGCCACGCCCCGCTGCAGGGGCCGTCAATTCGCCACCTCAAGGTCGGGTACGACCTTGCGCAGCTCGTCCGCCGAGATGGCGCCCTCGCGCAGCAGCACCGGCACGTCGCGGGAGACGTCCACGATGGACGAGGGCACGATGCCCGGGGTCGGGCCGCCGTCGAGGTAGACGGAGACGGAGTCGCCGAGCATGTCCTGCGCGGCGTCACAGGTCTCCGGCGACGGGTGTCCGGTGAGGTTGGCGGAGGAGACGGCCATCGGACCGACCTCGGTGAGCAGCTCGATGGCGACCGGGTGCAGCGGCATGCGCACGGCGACCGTGCCCCGGGTGTCGCCGAGGTCCCACTGGAGGGACGGCTGGTGCTTGGCGACCAGCGTCAGGGCGCCCGGCCAGAACGCGTCGACCAGTTCCCAGGCCATCTCGGAGAAGTTCGTGACCAGGCCGTGCAGGGTGTTCGGGGAGCCGATGAGCACGGGGGTGGGCATGTTGCGGCCCCGGCCCTTGGCGGCGAGCAGATCGGCGACGGCCTCGGAGGAGAACGCGTCGGCGCCGATGCCGTAGACCGTGTCGGTCGGCAGCACCACCAGCTCGCCCCGGCGGACGGCGGACGCGGCTTCGCGCAGACCCGTCGCACGGTCGGTCGCGTCGTTGGTGTCGTATCGCCGTGCCATTTAACGGGCCTCCTCGTACACAAACTGCGGGGTTGAAGTCTCGGTGCTGCTCACGGCAGCGCCTTGCGGGCGGTGGCGAACCGCGGCCGGTTGTTGAGGTCGGGGTGATCGGCCGCGTCGGCCCAGCCCCGCTCCTCGGTGAAGATCCACGGCACCTGTCCGCCCTGGGTGTCGGCGTGCTCGATGACGACGACCCCGCCGGGCCGCAGCAGCCGGTGCGCGGTGCGCTCGATGCCGCGGATCAGGTCGAGCCCGTCCTCCCCCGAGAACAACGCGAGTTCGGGGTCGTAGTCGCGGGCTTCGGGGGCGACGTACTCCCATTCGGTGAGCGGGATGTACGGCGGGTTGGAGATGACCAGGTCGACCTGGCCGTCCAGGTCGGGGAACGCGGACAGGGCGTCACCCTGGCGCAGGTCGACCCTGGACCCCTCGACGTTCTTACGGGTCCAGCGCAGCGCGTCCTCGGACAGCTCCACGGCGTGCACCCGGGAGCGCGGCACCTCCTGGGCGAGGGCGAGCGCGATGGCCCCGGAGCCGGTGCACAGATCGACGATGCACGGCTCGACCACGTCCATGGCGCGCACCGCGTCTATGGCCCAGCCGACCACCGACTCGGTCTCCGGCCGGGGCACGAACACGCCGGGCCCGACCTGGAGTTCCAGGTAGCGGAAGTAGGCCCGCCCGGTGATGTGCTGGAGCGGCTCGCGCTGCTCACGCCGGGCGATGACCTCCCAGTACCGGGCGTCGAAGTCCGCGTCCTTCACGGAGTGCAGTTCGCCGCGCTTGACGCCGTGCACGAACGCGGCGAGCTCCTCCGCGTCGGTGCGCGGCGAGGGCACGCCGGCGTCGGCCAGCCGCTGGGTGGCCTGGGCCACCTCCGATAGCAGCAGGTTCACGCAAGTCCTCCGGAAGTCTGCAAGTCCTCGTGGTTCCTTACGCGGCCGCGAGCTTCGCCGCGGAGTCGGCGTCGACGCAGGCCTGGATGACCGCGTCGAGTTCGCCGTCCAGGACCTGGTCCAGGTTGTACGCCTTGAAGCCGACACGGTGGTCGGAGATGCGGTTCTCCGGGAAGTTGTACGTACGGATCTTCTCGGAGCGGTCCACGGTGCGGACCTGGCTGCGGCGGGCGTCCGCGGCCTCCCGCTCCGCCTCCTCCTGGGCCGCGGCGAGCAGCCTGGAGCGCAGGATACGCAGGGCCTGCTCCTTGTTCTGGAGCTGGCTCTTCTCGTTCTGGCAGGAGGCGACGACACCCGTGGGCAGGTGGGTGATGCGCACCGCGGAGTCCGTGGTGTTGACGGACTGGCCGCCGGGGCCGGAGGAGCGGTAGACGTCGATGCGGAGGTCGTTCGGGTTGATCTCCACGTCCACCTCCTCGGCCTCGGGGGTGACGAGGACACCGGCCGCGGAGGTGTGGATACGGCCCTGGGACTCGGTGGCCGGCACCCGCTGCACGCGGTGCACGCCGCCCTCGTACTTCAGCCGCGCCCACACGCCCTGGCCGGGCTCGGTCTGCCCGCGGGTCTTCACCGCGACCTGGACGTCCTTGTAGCCGCCCAGCTCGGACTCGGTGGCGTCGATGATCTCGGTCTTCCAGCCGACGCGCTCCGCGTAGCGCAGATACATGCGCAGCAGGTCGCCGGCGAACAGCGCCGACTCGTCGCCGCCCGCGCCCGCCTTGATCTCCAGAATGACGTCCTTCTCGTCACTCGGGTCACGCGGGACGAGCAGCAGGCGCAGCTTCTCGGTCAGCTCCTCGCGCTGCTGCTCCAGCTCCTTGACCTCGGCGGCGAAGTCCGGGTCGTCGGCGGCCAGCTCGCGCGCGGTCTCGATGTCGTCACCGGCCTGCTTCCAGGAGCCGTACGTGCCGACGATCGGGGTCAGCTCGGCATAGCGCTTGTTCAGCTTGCGCGCGTTCGCCTGGTCGGCGTGGACCGACGGGTCGGCGAGCTTCGTCTCGAGGTCGGCGTGCTCGGTGACGAGTTCCTCGACTGCCTCGAACATCTTTCGGCTCCTGTACTGCGATGAAGGGAAGGGGCGGGCGACCAAAAACGCCGGTCCCGGACGCACGCCCTCGCGGACGTACGGCCGTGGACCGGCGAATGGGGGCTCGCTACTTCTTGGAGCCGGCGGCAGCCTTGCCGAAGCGGGCCTCGAAGCGGGCCACACGGCCACCGGTGTCGAGGATCTTCTGCTTGCCCGTGTAGAACGGGTGGCACTCGGAGCAGACCTCGGCACGGATGGTGCCGGAGTCGATGGTGCTCCGCGTGGTGAACGACGCGCCACAGGTGCAGCTGACCTGCGTCTCGACGTACTCGGGGTGGATGTCGCGCTTCAAGGTTTCTCCTAGGTTTCGGGAGGGCTCCGGGTCGCCGCCGCGGGCTGCGGGGACGTGAACCGGGGCCGACGTACCAGTCTGCCAGGACTGGGGCCATCCCCCCAAACCGGGGGTGCGGTTGTTCTATTCCCAGGCGGTCCGGCGGCGGTCCGGCGGCCGTCCGTCAGCCGCTCACCACGCCGCCGGCCTCGCCCGTGGCCGCGCCCTTGGCCGACTTCGGGATCGGGCGGTCGTTCTTCAGCGCGTCCCACACCAGCCGGGCCTTCGACTTCTCCAGCAGCACGCGGTTGGGGTTGGCCGGGTCGTACTGGACGGGCATGGTGACCATCGTCATGTGCCGGGCGTCGATGCCCTTGAGGCCGTCGGCGAAGTCGACGAGGGAGTTGACCGAGCCGAGGTCGGAGTCGGTGGTGACGGCCTTGGTGGCGGTGTCTGCGAGGTCGTACAGCTTCTTGGGGTCGCTGAAGACGCCGACGTTCTTGACCTGGCCGAGCAGTGCCTTGACGAAGGCCTGCTGGAGCTGGATGCGGCCGAGGTCGGAGCCGTCGCCGACGCCGTGCCGGGTGCGGACCAGGCCGAGGGCCTGCTGTCCGTCCAGGGTGTGTGTGCCGGCCCTGAGGTCCAGGTGGCTCTGCGGGTCGGCGATGGCCCTGGTCGTGGTGACCGGGACGCCGCCGAGGTCGTCGATGAGCTTCTGGAAGCCCGCGAAGTCGACCTCCAGGTAGTGGTCCATGCGGATGCCGGTGAGGGCCTCGACGGACTTCACGGCGCAGGCCGCGCCGCCGGTGGAGTACGCCTCGTTGAACATCACGGCACTCGCGGCCGGGTGCGTCACGCCCTTGGTGTCGGTGCAGGCGGGGCGGTCCACCAGGGTGTCCCGGGGGATGGAGACCACGCTGGCCTTCTTGTGGCCCTCGTAGACGTGCACGATCATCGCGGTGTCGGAGCGGGCGCTGCCGTCGTCCGTGCCGCCGCCGAGCTTCTTGTTGGAGCCGGTGCGGGTGTCGGAGCCGAGAACCAGGATGTTCTCGGAGCCGTTGTCGATCTTCGTGGGCCGGTCCTTGCCGAGGACCTGGTTGATGTCGACGCTGTGCAGGTTGCCGTTGAGCTTGAAGTACAGGTATCCGGCTCCGGCGCCGCCGAGCACCAGCACGCCCGCGGCCGTCCAGGCCGTCGCGAGCAGGGCCTTGCGGCCGGTGCTGCGGGGCTTGCGGCGCCGTCCCCGGCCTCCTCGGCCGGGCTCCTGGGCGCCGGGCTGGGGTATCGGTTCCGGCATGCTCTCGGCGGACACGGCACTCCTAGGTCTCGTCGATCGGTTACCCCCTGCGGTCAGGGTCAGGCGCGGTCATCACCGCTCCATCGTCCCTCCGCGCGGTAGGACGGAGAAACTCGGGACAGCGTTGCACGACGCAGAGTGCCCACCGCGTGGGGCGATGGGCACTGTGTGTAGCGGGCTGGGCCGGGAGTACGGCGCTCACCTGGGGCTTTGTCGCCGGTTGTCGTATGTTTCCGACCGGGTGCGGAACGTGACCCTTGTGGCAAAGGTCTCGCTTCGTACACGACGAGAGGCCGCCCCCGGAGGGACGGCCTCTGTCAGCTGGTTCCGGAGACTCAGTCGCCGTTGCCGGGGGTCGGCGTCGTCTTCTGGATCTGCATCAGGAACTCGACGTTCGACTTGGTCTGCTTCATCTTGTCCAGCAGCAGCTCGATCGCCTGCTGCTGGTCCAGGGCGTGCAGCACCCGGCGCAGCTTCCAGACGATGCCCAGCTCCTCGGCGCCCAGCAGGATCTCTTCCTTACGGGTACCGGACGCGTCCACGTCCACCGCGGGGAAGATGCGCTTGTCGGCGAGCTTGCGGTCGAGCTTGAGCTCCATGTTGCCGGTGCCCTTGAACTCCTCGAAGATCACCTCGTCCATGCGGGAGCCGGTGTCCACGAGCGCCGTCGCCAGGATGGTGAGCGAGCCGCCGTCCTCGATGTTGCGCGCGGCGCCGAAGAAGCGCTTCGGCGGGTACAGCGCGGTCGAGTCGACACCACCGGACAGGATGCGGCCGGAGGCCGGCGCCGCCAGGTTGTAGGCGCGGCCCAGACGCGTGATGGAGTCGAGCAGCACGACCACGTCGTGGCCCAGCTCCACGAGGCGCTTGGCGCGCTCGATGGCCAGCTCGGCGACCGTGGTGTGGTCCTCGGCCGGGCGGTCGAAGGTCGAGGAGATGACCTCGCCCTTGACCGACCGCTGCATGTCGGTGACCTCTTCCGGACGCTCGTCGACCAGGACGACCATCAGGTGGCACTCGGGGTTGTTGTGCGTGATCGCGTTGGCGATCGCCTGCATGATCATGGTCTTGCCGGTCTTCGGCGGGGCCACGATCAGACCGCGCTGGCCCTTGCCGATCGGCGACACGAGGTCGATGATCCGGGTCGTCAGCACGCCCGGGTCCGTCTCCAGGCGGAGGCGGTCCTGCGGGTACAGCGGCGTCAGCTTGTTGAACTCCGGGCGGCCGCGGCCGTGTTCGGGCGCCATGCCGTTGACGGAGTCGAGGCGGACGAGCGCGTTGAACTTCTCGCGGCGCTCACCGTCCTTCGGCTGACGGACCGCACCGGTGAGGTGGTCACCCTTGCGCAGACCGTTCTTGCGGACCTGGGCGAGGGAGACGTACACGTCGTTCGGGCCCGGCAGGTAGCCGGAGGTCCGGATGAAGGCGTAGTTGTCGAGGATGTCCAGGATGCCCGCGACGGGGATCAGGACGTCGTCCTCGGCGACCTGCGGCTCGGCGATCTCGTCGCGGCCACGACGGCCACGACGGTCGCGGTAGCGACCGCGCCGGCCGCGGCGGCCGCCCTCGAAGTCGTCGTCGTCCTGCTGCTGCCGGTCCTGGCGGCCGCCCTGCTGGCCCTGCTGCTGACGCTGGCCGCCCTGCTGGTCGTCGCCCTTGTTACGGCGGTCGCCGCGGTCGCCGCGCTCGCCACGGTCACCGCGCTCGGTGCGGTCGCCCCGCTCACCGCGGTCACGGCCGCGCTCACGGCGGTCGCGGCGGCCACGGCCCTCACCGTCACCGGCGTCGTTCTTCGCGGACTCGCCCTGCTGCTGCGGCTGCTGGGCGGACGCGTCGGCCTTGGACTCGCTCTTCGCGTCGGTACGGGCCTCGGTCTTCGCCTCGGCGGCGGCCGTCTCGGCACCGCCTGCGGCGGGGCTGCCGGCCTCGGCGGTGGCACGACGACGACGGCGTTCGGCCGGCGCGTCCTCGCTGGCGGGCTGGCCGGGAATCTCGATCTGCTGCTGCGCCTTCTCGGCGGGCGCCTCGGACTTGGCGGCCTTCTGCGCGCCGTCCGCGCTCTCGCCGGTGCGGGCCTTGGAGGTGGCCCGGCGCTTCGGCTTGGTCTCGGTGGCGGCCTCGGCCTTGGGGGCACTGCCCTGGGCCTGCGCCTCCTTGATGACCTCGATCAGCTGGCTCTTGCGCATCCGCGCCGTGCCCCTGATACCGAGGCCCGAGGCGACCTGCTGCAGCTCGGCCAGCACCATGCCCTCAAGGCCGGTACCCCGGCGCCGCCGGGAGCCGGCACCGGTGGCAGGCGCGGAGGCGTCCGTGGCGGGCGCGGCAGCGGTCTCCTCGACACGTGCGCCCATCAGATCGGTGGTGTCGCTCACGAAGGGTCCTTCCCTGGAGCGGACGTCGGCCTGTCTGGCTCGGCGACCGGTTGTGCTGTCCGACTACGGTCCTGTCTTCGTGAACCGTGCCGGGGCGGTGGTCCGCCAACGCGGCGGAAGAGAAATGTGCGGTGACGGCGCTTCCGCGAGCCGTGACACCCGGTGTCACGTGGCGTGGAAGCACCTGTTCCGGAGCATGCCCTGCGGCCGGCTCAGTGCTCGCGGACGACGTACTGCCCAGGTACGGCGCGCGGAACACGGAGTGGCGTCGGGGGCTCCCGGAAGAATGTCTGTCCCGGACGGGGACACGTGGCACCTCGCCATGGTGGGGTCGGGTGCAGACTTGAGATTAACACTACCGGATCCAACAAACATTCCCCCTCTCCAAATCCGGCAACCGTGTGTCAGGGCGCAAGCGGCAGCACGCTCGCTCCCCGCATATCCAGGTCCAGCCGGTTGGCGGCCCAGCCCTCACCGGCGAGGTGGGAGACCTTGTCGGCGGTACCGGCGTCGGTCAGGGCCATGACGGTGGGTCCGGCACCGGAGATGACGGCCGGGATACCGTCCGCCCGCAGCCGTTCCACCAGTGCGGCGCTCTCCGGCATGGCCGGGGCGCGGTACTCCTGGTGGAGGCGGTCCTCGGTGGCGGGCAGCAGCAGTTCGGGGCGCCGGGTGAGGGCCTCGACGAGCAGGGCGGCACGGCCCGCGTTGGCGGCGGCGTCGACATGCGGCACGGCGCGCGGCAGCAGTCCGCGGGCGGTTTCCGTCAGGACCGGCTTTCCGGGCACGAAAACCACCGGAACGATGGAATCGTCGGGGTCCATTCTGATCGCGCGGGCCGCGCCGGATTCCATCCAGGACAAGGTGAATCCGCCGAGCAGGCAGGCGGCCACATTGTCGGGGTGACCCTCGATCTCGGTGGCCAGCGCCAGCAGGGCCGCGTCGTCCAGACGGGCCTCGCCGCCTATGGTCACGGCGCGGGCGGCCACGATGCCGGCGCAGATGGCGGCGGAGGAGGAGCCGAGCCCCCGGCCGTGCGGGATGCGGTTGGCGCAGACGATCTCCAGGCCCCGGGGCTGGCCGCCCAGCAGGTCGAAGGCGGTGCGCAGGGAGCGGACGAGGAGGTGGCGCTCGTCGCGCGGCAGGTTCTCGCTGCCCTCACCCGCGATGTCGATGTGCAGCCCGGAGTCGGCCACCCGGACGACGACGTCGTCGTAGAGCCCCAGCGCGAGGCCCAGGGCGTCGAAGCCCGGACCGAGATTGGCGCTGGTGGCGGGGGTGCGCACCCGGACGGCGGCGGCACGGAAGGCTGGACCGGCCATCGCTCGAAGACTCTCCTTGAGCTGCGTGACTGTCAAAGACATTCGATACGTACGTGGAGACCCTCGGCCGCGCAGACGGCGCGGCGTTGCCCCTATGCGCAGTGCATATGCAACGAGCGGGTTCGGTACAGCGTATCGAAGGAAGGTTCAGTAGCGACATAGGGCGCACAGGAGGCGCACGATGCGTGTCGTAAGCCCCTTGTGCACCCTGACAGGGCCTGACAGGGATCCGGAAGACCCCCTCAGGCCCTGTCGCTGTCGCTGTGCCTCAGGCGAGGCCGAGGCGCTCGGCCGCGGTGGCCGCGTCGACCGGGACGGTGACCGGCTGCGGCGCCCCGGCGACGGCCCAGTCGGGGTCCTTCAGGCCGTTGCCGGTGACGGTGCAGACGATGCGCTGGCCCGGGTCGACCTTGCCCTGTTCGGCGGCCTTGAGCAGACCGGCGACGGAGGCGGCGGAGGCGGGCTCCACGAAGACGCCCTCCTGCGCGGCCAACAGCCGGTAGGCGCGCAGGATTTCACGGTCCGTCACCTCGTCGATGGCGCCGCCGGACTCGTCCCGGGCCGCCAGGGCGTACTGCCAGGAGGCCGGGTTGCCGATCCGGATGGCGGTGGCGATGGTCGACGGGTCCTTGACGACCTCGCCGCGCACGATCGGGGCGCTGCCCGCGGCCTGGAACCCCCACATGCGGGGCGTCCGGGTGGCGATCTTGTCGGCGGCGTACTCCTGGTAGCCCTTCCAGTACGCCGTGATGTTGCCCGCGTTACCGACCGGCAGGACATGGATGTCGGGCGCGTCGCCGAGCATGTCCACGATCTCGAAGGCGGCCGTCTTCTGGCCCTCGATCCGCACCGGGTTGACCGAATTGACCAGCGCCACCGGGTAGTTCTCGCTCAGCGAGCGGGCGAGGGTGAGGCAGTCGTCGAAGTTTCCGTCGACCTGGAGGATCTTCGCGCCGTGCACCAGGGCCTGGCCCATCTTGCCGAGCGCGATCTTGCCCTGCGGCACGAGCACGGCCGAGACCATGCCGGCGCGCACGGCGTACGCCGCGGCGGAGGCGGAGGTGTTGCCGGTGGACGCGCAGATGACGGCCTTGGCCCCCTCCTCCTTCGCCTTGGAGATGGCCATCGTCATGCCGCGGTCCTTGAAGGACCCCGTGGGGTTCGCGCCCTCCACCTTGAGGTGGACCTCGCAGCCGGTGCGCTCGGAGAGCACCTGCGCGGGCACGAGGGGCGTGCCGCCCTCACGGAGCGTCACGACCGGCGTGGTGTCGGAAACCGGCAGCCGGTCCCGGTACTCCTCGATGATTCCGCGCCACTGGTGGGTCATTGCTCGTTACTCTCCTTCAACCCGCATGATGCTGGCGACACCCCGCACGGTGTCGAGCTTGCGCAGCGCCTCGACGGTGCCGGTCAGGGCGGCGTCGAACGCTCGGTGGGTGACGACGACGAGGGACGCCTCGCCGTCCTTGCCCGACTGCCGAACGGTGTCGATGGACACCCCGTGCTCGGCGAAGACCGTGGCGACCTGGGCGAGGACACCCGGTTTGTCGGCCACGTCCAGGCTGATGTGGTACCGCGTGACGACATCGCCCATCGGGGAGACCGGCAGCGCGGCGTACGCCGACTCGCCGGGCCCCTTGGTCCCGTTGAGCTTGTTGCGGCAGACGGCGACGAGGTCGCCGAGCACGGCGGAGGCGGTCGGCGAACCACCGGCGCCGGGGCCGTAGAACATCAGCTGGCCGGCCGCGTCGCTCTCCACGAAGACGGCGTTGTACGCGCCGCGCACGGAGGCGAGGGGGTGGCTCAGCGGAATCATGGCGGGGTGCACACGCGCCGTGACGGACGCCCCGTCCGCCGCCCGCTCGCAGATGGCGAGCAGCTTGATGGTGCAGCCCATCTCCTTGGCCGAGCGGAAGTCGGCGGCGGTGACCTCGGTCATCCCCTCGCGGTGGACATCGTCCAGGCGCACCCGCGTGTGGAAGGCGATACCGGCGAGGATGGCGGCCTTGGCGGCGGCGTCGAAGCCCTCGACGTCGGCGGTCGGGTCGGCCTCGGCGTACCCGAGCGCGGTGGCCTCGTCCAGGGCCTCCTGGTAACCGGCGCCCGTGGAGTCCATCTTGTCGAGGATGAAGTTGGTGGTGCCGTTGACGATGCCGAGCACCCGGTTGACCTTGTCACCGGCCAGCGACTCGCGCAGCGGCCGGATCAGCGGGATGGCTCCGGCGACGGCTGCCTCGTAGTAGAGGTCCCGGCCGTGCTCCTCGGCGGCGGCGTGCAGGGCGGCGCCGTCCTGGGCGAGCAGGGCCTTGTTCGCGGAGACGACGGAGGCGCCGTGCTCGAACGCGGTGGTGATCAGCGACCGCGCGGGCTCGATCCCGCCGATCACCTCGACGACGACGTCGATGTCCCCGCGTTTGACGAGCGCGGTGGCGTCCGTGGTGACCAGGGCCGGGTCGATGCCCTCGCGGACCTTGCTCGGGCGCCGTACGGCAACCCCGGCGAGCTCCACCGGGGCGCCGATCCTCTGGGCGAGGTCGTCGGCGTGCGTCGTCATGATGCGCGCCACCTCTGAGCCGACGACCCCACAGCCCAGCAGCGCCACCTTCAGCGGACGCGTACGCATCATCCGACCTCGTTTCCTCTTACCGTCTACGGTTGGACCAGTCTCACTCACCGGACGGGAGTTTCTACCCTTCGTCCGGATCCTGAGACGTTTATTTCATTTTCGCGGGGCCTGCGGACCGCAGATCTTCCGCCCCCCGTCGTGGGGGCTCATCCGACGTCGAGACGCAGGAGATCCTCCTCCGTCTCCCGGCGGACGATCACCC
Source organism: Streptomyces sp. LaBMicrA B280 (assembly GCF_049222185.1). NCBI lineage: Bacteria > Bacillati > Actinomycetota > Actinomycetes > Kitasatosporales > Streptomycetaceae > Streptomyces > Streptomyces sp. LaBMicrA B280. The sequence goes on from NZ_JBMJCT010000003.1 coordinate 234,336, forward strand.
GGGCCTCGCCGTCGCGCACCGCGACGACGGGCGGCCGGAGCACATGGTTGTAGTTGCTGGCCATCGACCGGCAGTACGCCCCCGTGGCCGGTACGGCGATGAGGTCGCCCGGCGCGAGATCGGCGGGCAGGAACGCGTCCTTGACCACGATGTCCCCGCTCTCGCAGTGCTTGCCGACGACCCGGGCGAGCATCGGCTCGGCGTCGCTGGCCCGCGAGACGAGGGCGACGCTGTACTCGGCGTCGTACAGCGCGGTGCGGATGTTGTCGGACATGCCGCCGTCGACGGAGACGTACGTGCGCAGCCCCTCCAGCGGCTTCACGGTGCCGACCTCGTAGAGCGTGAACGCGGTCGGGCCGACGACGGCGCGCCCGGGCTCGACCGAGATCCGGGGCGTGCGCAGCCGCGCGGCCTCGCACTCGCGGCTGACGATCTCGCCGAGCGCCTTGGCGATCTCGTGCGGCTCGCGCGGGTCGTCGTCGCTGGTGTAGGCGATGCCGAGGCCGCCGCCGAGGTCGATCTCGGGCAGCTCGACGCCGTGCTCGTCCCGGACGTCCTTGAGCAGTCCGACGACGCGGTGGGCGGCGACCTCGAACCCGGACATGTCGAAGATCTGCGAGCCGATGTGGGAGTGGATCCCGGTCAGTTCGAGCCCGTCCAGGTGCAGTGCCCGCCGCACGGCCTCGGCGGCCTGCCCCCCGGCGAGCGGGATGCCGAACTTCTGGTCCTCGTGGGCGGTGGCGATGAACTCGTGGGTGTGGGCCTCGACGCCGACGGTGATCCGGATCTGGGCCTTCTGCCGCTTGCCCAGGGACTGGGCGATGTGGGCGACCCGCGCGATCTCCTGGAAGGAGTCCAGCACGATCCGCCCGACGCCGGCCTCCACGGCGCGGGTGATCTCCGCGACGGACTTGTTGTTCCCGTGGAAGGCGATGCGCTCGGGGTCCATCCCGGCGGAGAGCGCCGTCGCGAGCTCGCCCCCGGAGCAGACGTCGAGATTCAGCCCTTCCTCCTCCAGCCACCGCACGACGGCACGCGAGAGGAACGCCTTCCCCGCGTAGAACACATCGGCGTCGGCTCCGAAGGCGGTGCGCCAGGCGCGCGCCCGCGCCCGGAAGTCGGCTTCGTCCATGATGTACGCGGGCGTGCCGAACTCCTCGGCGAGCCGGGTCACGGGGACCCCGCCGACGGTGACGACGCCGTCCTCGCCGCGGCCGACGGTCTGCGCCCAGACCTTGTGGTCGAGCACGTTGAGGTCGGCGGGCGGCGCGGAGTAGTGCCCCTCGGACAGGACATCGGCGTGACGGGGCCCGGCGGGATGGGCGGAACGGCTCATGACGGTGGCTCTCAGACTCTCTGTCTCTCTCCGGGGGACATCTGCTCTCGGTCCCTCAGAGATGTTCGGGTGCGTCGATGCCGAGCAGGGACAGGCCGCCGGCCAGCACCGTCCCGGCCGCTTCGGCAAGCGCGAGCCGGGCCCGGTGGGCGGCCGAGGGTTTCTCCTCGCCGATCGGAAGCACACAGGTCAGAAAGGGCAGCAGGGCATCCGCGACGGTGACGAGATGCCGGGCCAGCCGGTCCGGGGCGCGGTGGGTGGCGGCCGCGGTGAGGATGCGGGGGTAGTCGGACAGGGGGGTGTGGAGGGCGGGGGCTTGGAGGGCCGGGGCCTGGGAGGCGGGGGCTTGGAGGGCGGGGGTGACCGCGGTGTCGGCCCCGGCGGTGTTCAGGGGGCCCGGCTCGGCGGTGAAGCCCAGACGGGCGGCGCCCCGGCCGAGGGACCGGACGCGGGCATGGGCGTATCGCACCCGGAACAGCGGATTGCCCTCCCGCTGGACGAGATGGTCGGCGGTGACGCGGGGCCGGTCGTGCGGGGCGGGGTGGAGCAGCGCCCACCGGGCGGCGTCGGGCCCGAGCGGCGCGGGGTCCTCGGGAGCGGGCACGGGCCGCAGATCGGCGGGCTCACCATGCTCCACGGTGGCCCGCCCGCCCTGCGTGGCGACGATCCGTACGAGGGCGTCGGCGACGACCTCGGCCCGCACCTCGTACGGCACCCGCAGCGCGAGCACCTGCCCGGCGAGGGCGTCACCATGGCCGTACCGCTGCCCCTGCCCGCGGATCTCCCGGACGAGGTCCTGGAGCGGATCGGCCCGCCGGTCGAGCCGGAAGTTGAGGAATCCCGGGCCGGTGACGACGACGTCCTCGATGCCGTCCGCCGCGATGAGCCGGGGCCGCAGGATCTCGGCGACGGCGAGCGGCGGCTTCCCGGCCGCGCGGGCGAGCTGGAGCGCGACATTGGTCGCGTACTCCCCGCATCCCCCGGCCCCGGGCTCACCCACCACGACCCGCTCGGGCACGACGACACTGAGCTGTCCCTCGTCAACAGCACAACGCACCGCGTGCAACACGGTGCGGGAGAGCTCGACGGGGGTCACGGGACAAGGGTAGGGGAGGAGGGGGGTGGAAAGGCGAGCCGGTTTCCCTGGTGAGACGGGGACGCCGGCTTACCGCGCCGCCTCCGAGCCGGGAATCCAGGAATCGGCCCGGCCAAGCCGTGTCAGATCCGCCCGGCTCAGCCGATGGAAACCCCGCCGGCCACCCCGTCCGCGAGCCCGTCGTCGTCATCGTCACCGCTGCCGTCCCCGCCGCTTCCCCCGTCTCCGCCGCCCACTCCCCCACGCCCGGCGCGGCCCTGGATCAGCTGCTTGACGAGGCGCACCAGCTCGGCGGGTTCGAAGGGCTTGGAGAGGAAGGCGTCGACACCGACATCGAGGCCGGTCTCGACCTCGTACTGGGTGCAGGCGCTGATGATGGCGAGGGGCAGATGGTGCGTACGGGGATCGGCACGGAGCCTGGCAGCGGTCCGCAGCCCGTCCAGCCGAGGCATGACGACATCGAGCGTCACGAGATCGGGCCGCACCTGGTGGACCACGTCCAGACACTCGGCACCATCGGCCGCGGTCACGACCTCAAGCCCTTCCAGCTCGAGATTGACCCTGATCAGCTGCCGGATGACCTTGTTGTCGTCAACAACAAGCACCCGGCCCGAAGCGCCCGGCACAACTCGAGAGTAGGACCGCCCGAGCCACCGCGTCCGGGTTTTCCCCACTTCCACCCCGTACAGGGGACCCCTCCGGCAAACGGGTTCCTGATCACCCCACCGGACCTGCTAATGTTCTACCCGTCGCCGCGAGCACAACGCTCCGCAACCGACACGCCCCCGTAGCTCAGGGGATAGAGCAACGGCCTCCGGAGCCGTGTGCGCAGGTTCGAATCCTGCCGGGGGCACCTTGGTTTGGTGCCCAAAGACCCCGTCATCAGCGGAAACGCTGAGGTCGGGGTCTTGGCGTTTGTGGGGGTGCGTACGAGTGACTGTCGTCGTGTAGACCCGAGCTGTTCGTATCGACCCACGGATACACCAGTGCCCTCCCGGGCCGTCCTAGGGGCGGGGAAGGGCGCTCACTGATGGCTGGCGGAGAATGTGCGGGGTCAGGATCCGCTCGTTTCCTTGGCCTCCAGCGCATCGGCGACGGCCGCGAACTCTTCCAGGGCAGCGGTGAGGTCTTCGATGATTTCGCGGGCGATGACGTCGGGGGCAGCCAGGTTGTCGAGGTCCTCAAGAGACTCGTCCCGAAGCCAGGTGATGTCCAGGTTGACCTTGTCACGGGCGATCAGGTGATCGTAGGTGAACGACTTGAATCGCTCAGACTCCACACGTTCCTCGCGAGGCCGACCCGGCTTGACCGACTGGACAAAGTCCTCCAGGTGCTCGCGGGTCAGTGGGTTCTTCTTGAGTGTGAAGCGCTTGTTGGTTCGCAGGTCGTACACCCACGTCGTGGTCGTCCACGGAGTCTCGCTGGCCGGCTTCTTGTCGAAGAACAGCACGTTCGCCTTCACGCCCTGGGCGTAGAACACCCCGGTGGGCAGGCGCAGGACGGTGTGCAGGTCGAAGTCGTCAAGCAGACGCCGGCGCAGCGCCTCGCCCGCCCCGCCCTCGAACAACACGTTGTCCGGCAGCACCACCGCGGCTCTGCCGTTGATGTCCAGGATCGTCATGATGTGCTGGAGGAAGTTGAGCTGCTTGTTACTCGTGGTGACCACGAAGTCATTGCGCTCGATCTCCCGGTCCTCACGGGCGTCCTTGCCGTCGGCGCCCACCATCGTGATCGAGGACTTCGTGCCGAAAGGCGGGTTGGCCAACACGACCGACCACCGCTTCCCCGGATCGTCGATCAGGGCATCCTTGACCTCGATCAGCGACTGGCCCTTCGCATCACCCATGCCATGCAGCAGCAAGTTCATGGCAGCCAGGCGCGCGGTACCGTCCACGATTTCCACGCCGTGCACGAACGACGCCTTCAAGTGCTGGCGCTGCTCGGGATTCATGTGCGCGGCGTCCTTGGAGGCGTACTCATGGGCACCCAGCAGGAACCCACCCGTGCCGCAGGCCGGGTCGACCACCGTGTCCTTCACCGTGGGCTGCACGACTTCGACCATCGCGGAGATGATCGACCGCGGGGTGAAGTACTGGCCCGCCCCCGACCCCTTGTCGCTGGCGCCTTTGGACAGAAGGGACTCGTAGGCGTCGCCATTGATGTCGCCGCCGCCCGACCAGGTTTCCTTGTTGATCAGGTCGTGGATCAGCCGCTTGAGGATCGCCGGATCCTGCACCCGGTTCTGGGCCTTGCGGAAGATCGTGCCCAGCATGCCCGGCTGGCGGCCCAACCCCTGCAGGATCAGCGTGTACTGGGTCTCCAGGGCCGCGCCCTCAGCGTCCAGCAGGCGCTGCCAGGAGTACTTCTCGGGGACAACCTGTTCAGGTTTGAGCGACCGACGGGCACGCTCGTGCGCCATCTTCAGGAACAGCAGGTATGTCAACTGCTCGGTGTACTCCAACACGCCCACCCCGGCGTCCCGCAGTACTCCCGCGTACGTCCACAGCTTGTCGACCAGTCGGCGAGTGTCCGACACGTTGGTTCCTTCCCTGCCCAAGGCGTACGCCCTGCAAGATAAGTAGATTTCCAGGCCGGTCAGCTAGTGCTGCCGGACTCCCAGAGGGCGTAGGTGATGTTGTCCTCGGTGACCCATTGGGTCCGCCCGTTCATGGACACCCGTCCCGTGATGACCGCTCCCGCGGCTGAGGGCGAGCCGAATACGACATCACGGGTCAGACGCGCGGCCCCGTCCGGACCAACGGCGATCGAACCGTCCGTGACCAGGTCACGATGCTGGCTCTGCCGGACCTTGTACTGCCTGGCTGACGAAGCCTTGTAGCCGGAGCGGTCCGGCATCTCCGCAACCGCCTCCGAGCCGGCCAAAACCGTGAACTCCCCATCGATGACCTGGGCCTGAGCACCGGGCATCTGAACCAGGTGGAACACTGGGGAGACCTCCACCTCAGGCTCGGGCTCGGGCTCGGCGACCGGTAGCGGGTTGCCAGACACAGCAGCCATGGCCTGTGCGACGGAGGGAGAACCGGCGGCCGAGCGCGTAGCCCTGCCCCGAAGCACATCGACGCCTAGCACCGGCAGCAAGATCTCCAGCTGCCGGACGAACTCCTCCATGTCCGAGGCATCCGCCTCGGGGAGGTCCGCACCGCCGGTGGGTTCGTTGCCGTTCTCCAGCGGTACCCGGCCGATCGCTTTGGCCATGCCAATCAGCTTCGACTCCAGCCAGCGCACGTGCGCACTGGTCAGGTTGGAGTCCTTCGAGGTGATGACCACGACCTCCGACCAGAAGTCCTTGTTCTGGTCGTGCGTGCTCAGCCGCTTGGCCACGTTGTCCGACTGCCCGATGTACGCCTTGGTCCTCCCGGTCTCCTCGTCTTCACCCAGCAAAATGTAAACGCCGGTCTTCTGCGCCTCCCTGCGCCCCCGGATACGCAGCAGGTCCTTACGAGCCCCTTTGAGGAGCTGCCCGGTCCACGTCATGATCTCCGCAGTCGTCAGACCACCGGCCTTGCCATCGACGAGAAACAAACGCACCTGCTTGCCCGCCATCAGACCAGCAGACCTTCAGGAGCCCAAGCCTCGACGATGTCAGCGGCGATCTCTTCGACCTGCTCGACATCGGAAGCCGCACCAGTCAAACGACCGGAGAACGCGGCGGCCAGGAGCGAACGACGCAACGACGTTGCTTTGCGCCGAGCCACCGCGATCTCCGCTTCGAGCTGCTTGACCGCGGTCAGCTTGGTGTCGGCAGTCTCGATGATCCGCAGCTGTTCTTCCAATGGTGGCACCGGGAACTCGATCTTCTTCAGCCTAGTCGCAGACAGATGAGCGATATTTGTCGTGATCCGGGATTCGCGGGCGAAGCGCCCAGCATGCATGTGGCGGCGGAACACCAGAAGTGCGAACTCGGGCAATACGCCTTCGCGAGCCTTGAAGCGTAGCAGGCTATTGGTGAAAGCAACTTTCTCTGGGATGCCTCGGTAGATGGCTGGACGGCCCAGCCATTCGGGGCTCTGTCCCTCGTTGAGCAGAACGTCACCGGGGTGCAGGCGAAAGCGCTCGAAAGTCTCTTCAGGCCAGTGCATCTCCATCAAGGAGCTGATGTCGATACGGTCCTCGAAAACGTTGGCAACACGAAGGTAGGGCCTCATGTTCGGGCCTGAATGCCAATCGGGGCGGCGCTGGCGACCCAGCTCGACCAAGCCTGCCTCCCCCACGGTTGACGACTCCCAGTGCGATGGGTAGTCCTTCACGTCGGGGACGAGGTCAAACAGCACAGATTTCGCTAGTGCTCGGGCGCGACGACTGCATGCGTCAAGGTAGCCAACGCCCGCATCGAGGCGGGAAAGGTAGCCCTCCAGCACTCTAAGGATGCGCTTCTGTTCAAGCAGTGGCGGGATCGGAATCCTCACCTTGTGCCGGAACCTGTCGAGGCTGACCTTCTGGTGAGCCACACCAGACGTAATGACCGAGATTTGCGCCCTCACATCCGGCGAGTGCATGGCGTGAGCGACATAACGGGCGTCGAAGCCAAGCGCGGGGCGCAGCCTGATGCAGTCGGCTGTGATGACTGCTGGTCCCGCACCGCTGTAGACGGCCGCGTCGCCAGGAGGGGCACCCATTTTGGTGATCAGAACGTCTCCGGGCGTCGCATGGTAGGCCTTGAGTTCCTCTGCCTTCTCTGGCGACACAAACGTACGAGGCTTGGAAAAGTCTCCGCCGCGGATGTCACGGACAAAGACCAGAGGGATCCCCTCGGACCGGTAGTCGACCGTCTTAAGGTTGCTTCCAAAAGGTCCGATCACAAGAGCCTGGCGTGACTCACCGGCGATTTCATGGGGGGTGAGCATGCGCCAACCGGCGGGCAGGTCGGTCACGCAGTCAGCTCCTCGTTCAAGGCCTCCAGAAGGGTGCCGGCCTGGTCGCCCAGGTCGCGCACGGCACCGTCGATGCCGCCGCGCTCGTCGAACGGGGCACCGTCGAGCTGATCGACGTCGATCCCGGCCGAGGAGGCGATCACGTCCGCCATGTTGTCCAGCCACCACTTCTGTGTCTCAGTGAAGACGCTGCCGGCCTGCTCCTGCTGCCGTAGCCAGCCCTGGTACCGCTCGTCAACCCTGTCCGCGTACGGAACCAGCTCGTCGTCACCCATAAGGGTAAAGCGAAGCAGCGACACCAGGTCCGTGACCTGCGCCTTGGTGTTCGGGCGGACCCGCCCCTTCTCCACGAGCTGGTACGCCTCCCACAGCCGCTGCGGGGTCCACTGGTGCGGCGGGCGGGCGATCCGGTCAGCCAGTTCCTTGATCTGGGCGAAGGTGCTGCCGGCAGGCTTGGTACCGGCTTCCTCAGCTTGCTGCAGAACCTGGATCGCGGAGATCTCGCTGCGGTGCTCCTCCAGGTAGGCGCGCCAGTCCGTGACCATCTCGCGGGCCTTGTCCTCGGCGCCGATGCCGTAGGCCTCAAGCAGGGTGTCGGGGTTGGTGTCGTCGATGATCTGATCGTGCTGGCGGCGCAGCTCCATGATGCGCCTACGCAGCTCGGGGTTGGCCGCCAGCGGGGTGATGGCCTTCTCGATCAGGTCGTCGATCACTTGTCGAGGGTCTGCGCCTTCGCCGGCAGCGCTGATGGCTTCGGCCTGCTGCTCGGGGTCGCAGACTTCGACCAGCTCCTTGACGATCTTCTTGAGGGGTTGGCCGGCGACCTTGTCGAGTTCGGCCCGTTCGGCTGGGGTGACTTGGAGCTCCAAGGCTGCCAGACGGGAGGCCAGAGTTGCGGTCTCGCTCTCGGTGATGGTGAGGCTTGCGGCTTTATCCAGGAGCTTTTCCAGGCTAATGCCCTTCTTCCGCATCAGCGGTGGCTCCACGAAGTCGTGTTCAGTGACGCCGATGGCGTCGACAATGACGAACCTCGTCTTCTCCTGTGCGGCCGGGCTCGTCCGGGAGTCCGGCGTGACAGCCTGGAAGTCGGGCTTGGGCATCGTGCGCGCCCCGCGCCCCTTCATCTGCTCGAAGTACTGCGCCGAGCGGACGTCGCGCATGAAGAACACGCATTCCAGCGGTTTGACATCGGTGCCGGTGGCGATCATATCCACCGTGACCGCGATCCGCAGACTCGCGGAGGTGCGGAATGCCTGCAGGTGGCCTTCGGGGTCTTTGGCCTGGTAGGTGATTTTTGCGGCGAAGTCATTGCCCTTGCCGAAGACCTGCCGCACCTGGGTGACGACCTCCTCGGCGTGTGCGTCGTCCTTGCAGAAGATCAGCGTCTTGGGGACTGCGGTGCGGCCGGGGAAGATCTCGGTGAACAACCGGTCACGGAAGGTCTGCAGGACGGTGCGGATCTGGTTGGGGTTCTGTACGGCCCGATCCAGCTGGCTCTTCTTGTATTCGACGTCCTCGTCGATGGCCTCGATGCGCTGAATTCGGGTGCGGCGATCGACTTTGGGCACGAACGTGCCGGCCTCGATCTTCGCACCGTTCTCCGATATCTCCGTCTTGATGCGGTAGATGTCGAAGTCCACGTTCACGCAGTCGGCCACCGACTCGGTGTACGTGTATTGCGAGACGAGGTTCTGGCGGAAGAACGCGAACGTCTGCTTGCCCGGTGTGGCCGTCAGTCCCAGGATGTGGGCGTCGAAGTACTCCAGCACGCCCTTCCACACCCCGTAGATGGAGCGGTGCGCCTCGTCCACGATCACCAGGTCGAACGACTCCGGCGGCATGTCCCTGTTGTAGGCGATCTCCACCGGAGCCTCCGGTACGAAGCTGTCCAGCGCCGCGTCGTCGCCCTCAGGGACGTCATTGCCGCGCAGCACGGAGTAGACGCGCTGGATCGTAGAGATCACCACGTTCGAGGACTCCAGCATGCCCAGACCGGTCAGGCGCTGGACCGAGTACAGCTCGGTGAACTTCCGGCCATCGTCCGGGGTCTCGTAATTGCTGAATTCAGCAGCGGTTTGCTTGCCCAGGTTGTTGCGGTCCACCAGGAACAGCACACGCTTGAACCCCGCATGCTTGAGGAGCCGGTAGGAGAGAGTCACGGCGGTGTGTGTCTTGCCCGCGCCGGTGGCCATCTGAATGAGCGACCGGTCTGCACGCTGGGCCGCCAGGGATGCCTCGGTCCCAAAGATCGCTTCGGTCTGCGCGCGCCGGAGCCGTTCCTGGCTCAGCGGCGGCATGCGCCGCACCTTTGCCCGCCAGGTCGGATAGTTCGGATCGTCCTGTGCCTCCCGGACTATCCGCGCGAGGGTGGCCGGCTTGGGAAAGTTGAAGACCCTCCGGGCACGCGGCTCAGGGTCGTAGCCGTTGGTGAAATGAGTCTCCGACCCGGAGGCCTCGAACACGAATGGAATGCGGTCACCCACCGTGTGTGCGCGCTTGCGATGCTCCGGCGGCAATCCAGTGGCGTACATCGACGACTGCCACTCCACACCTGACAGCGTCGTGCCCTGGGGTTTGGCTTCGATGACCCCGACAACCTTCTTTTCCACGTACAGCAGGTAGTCGACCCGGCCGTGGCCCGGCGCCATGACGACCTCGCGTACCGCGACGCCGTTCACGCCGGGCTCGCCCTCGAACAGGTTCATCGCCTTGCGGTCCTGTACCGCCCAACCTGCGGCAGCTAGCTGTTGGTCGATAATTGCACGAGCGCGGGCCTCCGCCGGGAGACGGGAATCGCGATCATTACTGTTCATCGCTTCCTCAGGGTCGGTATCGGGAACGTTGCCAACTCAGCGACTGAATCCAGAGTCCGTCTCCGCCAGCGTGAAGGCACTCCGCTGCGATGTGCCGGTTCTCGCCACGGCCCCCATCCCCCGTCGGGAAGCACCTGACCGCCACCGAAGAGGTCTCCACGCCGACGATGTCGGGATATTACAACAACTGACCTTTGAACGAGCGCCCTTCACACTTCGAGGGCTTGGTGCCTGAAGACCCCCGCCATCAGCGGAAGCGCTGAGGTCGGGGGCCTGGCTGAACGGGTACGTCGCGCACGGCTCACCGGCCGAGGCGTTGGAGCCTTTTGGCCTCGGCCTTGGCTTGCAGTGTGAGTGCCTTTGGTGAGTCACCGTAGTACCACCACGTGTACCAAGTGATCGCGGCGAAGAGGGCGGTCCAGCCAGCCAGCCATGGGAGCAGCCCGGTCAGAGAAGCGCCCCGGCCCAGTTGCAACGCGGTCAGAACAAAGACCATCGCGGTCCCTCTCGCGGCGGCCATCAGGGTGCGCTTCGAACGATTCGACATGCCGCGCACCTTAACAGCAGACGGCCTAACGAGCCTTGGCAATCTGGTAGTTCAGGCCTGCGAAAAGGACGAATGTATCGAAAAGCCGGACAGGGAATTCCTTCTGCTGTGTGCAGTGAACTCCACGAAGTGTCAGGCCGTCTTTGGTGTTGTCGTGTCCAAGTGGACCGCCACCGTGGTGTAGAAGCGGTGGACCGCGTCGTTGACGCTGCGGATGAAGCCGGATTCCGCGTTGCCGCGGGTGCTGCCCATGTTTTTGAGGAGGGAGAGGCGGAAGCCTTTGATTTGGGTGGCGTTGGACTTGGGGAGCATGTCGGCCGGTTCGGGGCGGAGGCGTTCGAGGGTTCCTCGGGGGCCGGCTGTCGGGCCGTCGAGGAGGGTCTCGATATGGAGGTCCGCCGGCGCGTCGGCCAGGCGTCGGACGAGGCGCTTCGCCCATGACAGGGGGTATCCCTGTTCGGGTGCGGGGATCTCTATGGAGGTGCGCAACCTGCCGGTCCGCAGGTCGGCGCTGATCGCCAGGACGCCGGGTGCTCCCTCGATGCGCAGCTCGGCCTGGAGCTTGCCGTCGAGGCAGAGCTGGTCGGCGAGGCGATCTCGTCGTACCTTCGGGTCGTCTCCGCGTCTGGCGCGTTGGACGGGCAGGACTTTCTGGCCCAGTTCGCCGCCCAGCCGGAGGCAGACCTGGCGGATGAGCCGCTCCCAGCTCTCCACCACCTCCAGGGCGCGCGGGTCGCCCTGGCAGAGGGTCTCGTCGTCGATCCCGTTGCGTACCGGGACCCAGGCCGGGCCCATGTTCTGGAAGCCGTGGCAGCCGGAGTTCTCGTGCCGCAAGTAGTGCAGCAGTTCCTGGAGGAGCCAGGCGTGCGCCGCGTTGCCGACGCCCTCGTGCCGGATTAACACCTGGGCCTGGTGCGCGACTTCCGCCCAGGAGAGGTGCCAGAGAGCCACCTTGTGCTTGCGCCGTCCGTCGATCTTCACCTCGACAAGCGGGCTGCCCTCCAGGGCGACGTCGTTCGACAGAGTGATCACGGCTTCGTAGCCGCGGCGCGCGGCGATGTCCATATAGGCCTGCACCTGTTCGGACTTGAGCGCGTTGCCGTTGGTCTTCGTCTCGACCAGTGCCGTCCACAGCTTGCCGGCCCGCTCGACACGGATCACTCCGTCGGGGCGGCGCGGGCTGTCGCCGTGCGGGAGGGTCACCTCGGTGAAGGTCTCCATCCGGCCGGCCGGCGATCCGAACGCCGCGGTGAGCCTCCTGCCGAACTCCGGCACCTGTGCCATCACCGACAGCAGCACCGAGGTCGCCCGCGTCTCACGGTCCCGGTCGCTCTTGAGCGCCGACACCGGAAAGAGTCTGGCCTCTCTCCACGACTCGTTCTCCGCCAGCGTCTTCTTCGCCGCCCTGGGCAGGGTGACCCTCTTCTTGGCGGTACGGGGTCGTCTGGTCGGCGTCCTCGGCTCGGTCTCGTCGGCGGGTCTACGAGGAGCGGGCACGGCGGCCAGGGTTGCGGGTGGCGTCGGCAGATCGGTCGGTGCCGGTGCCGGTGCCGTCGTGCTCGGCTGATCGTCGATGCCGCCGTTGTCCTGCGATTCCGCTGCCGCCGCGTCGTCCTCGATGTCCACGCCGAAGTCCGTGGCCAGTCCGGCGAGGCCGGTTTCGTAGCCCTGGCCGACGGCGCGGAACTTCCAGTCGCCCGCGCGCCGGTACAGCTCGCCGAAGATGATCGCGCTCACGGAACCGGCGTCGTCGACGGCGAAGCGGAGGAGTTCCTCACCGCTCCCGTCCGCCAACGACAGCCGCACGCCTTCCAGTTCTCCGAAGCGAGCGCCTTCGTAACGGCTGGCGGCCACGACCATGCGGTCGACCTCGGGCGGGACCGCGGTCAGGTCGAAGCTGATCCGGTCCTCGCTGCCGTCCGCCGCCGGGGCCTTGCCCAGGAGCTGCACGCTTCCGTCAGCGGCGACCGGGTTGTTGTAGAAGCAGAAGTCCGTGTCGCTGCGGACCTTGCCGTTCCCGTCCAGCAGCAGGACCGATACGTCGGCGTCCCCTTCGCCGGTCGGGCTTCCCCAGCCCAGACGGACGATCACCGAATCGGCGTTCTCGCTCAGGGCCGAGAGGGACACATTCGAGCCCATGACCATTTCGCGCACAAATCCCCCAAAGCGATGCGATCCGAGCACGAGAGCGCCCACATCCCAGCTGCCTGACGCGTAGCGCTACGTAACCAGCCACGCGGAGATGACTGTAGTGCCCACCAGAGTGCTCTTGCAGGAGTCGTGCGGAATTTGTGCAGCATTCATGGAGGTGATCTTGAAGGGCCGCCGTGCGGTCAGTAGTACTCGCGCATGATGGTGGTGGCCCAGTCGGGCTGGGTGGTGTTGCCCTGGGGGCCGAACTCGGTCATGTAGGGCTTGATGTCGAGGACGGGGGTGCCGTCGACGGCGTCCAGGCCCTGGACGTGGAGGTCGAGGCCGTCGGTCTTGATCAGGCGGCAGCGGGAGACGCCGAGCCGGTTGGGGCGGTTCTTGCCGCGCTGGGCGAAGATGCCGACGCGCGGCCAGTCGGTGTTGCCGCGCGGGTGGCGGGCCCCGGTCTCGATCTTCTCCACCGGTACGCGGTCGAAGTGGAAGACGACCTCCAGATGGGAGAAGGAGTCCAGGCCGGCGACCGCCTCCGGGCCGTACCGGTCGGAGTCCAGGCGGATGATCGCCGTTTCCCCGCCCCAGTCGTCATCACGGACCTCCGCCCGCCCGCCGACCACGTGGCCCACCGGAACCAACGCCACCTCGGCGGAAGTGCTGTTCTCGGGCATGGGTAGCGCCTTTCGTTCAAAGGGTCGACATGTCAAGAGTCGATACGTCAAAGGGACGACACGTCAAGCGAGTTGTTCACCGTATCGACCAGCCGCGGCGTGGTGAACTCGGCCTCGGCGTGGGTGATGCCGTGGTGGAGCCGAGAGCCCGTACCGCCGCCTGGGCCGGCCGTTCGACGCGCGCCTGCGCATCCCGCCGGTATCCGCCGCCTGCCACGTCCGGGGGGCAGCTCACTTGTTCGTCAACCGGCGTCCGGCCATTCCTCGGGCGGCTGTTCCGGCTCGGCCGCGTTCCGTCGTTCCGGACGCCGCGCGTTCTCGCCCCGCAGGTCGGTCAGCCACGGCCACAGGTCCGGCAGGGACCGGTTCGGGCAGGCGAGGCGGTGTTCGATGCGGCACCGCTGGAATTGATCCGGTGGGCAGACGCCGTAGACGGTCACCCGTCCGTCGGACAGCTCGATCCATCGGTGCCCCGCCGGTACCTCGTGGGCCAGTGGCCTCCGGTCCGGTTCCAGCATGACCCACTCGTGTCCGAGCGTCGCCACCCGTTCCTGCGGCAGACCGCAGCGCGAGCAGCGTGATCGCCCGCCGCCGAGCCGACGCGGAGTCCCCTCCGAAGCCCCCATAGGACGAGGGTCGGCACCCTGACGTCCTCGGCGCAGGGCCCTCGTCGGACGGGACGCGTGCGGCGGGCCTGGCCCGAGGAGGCGAGGGGCGGCCCGGGGGGTGTGTCCGGCAACCGGTGCCCGAGGGGCCACGGCCGAGACCCGCCGCTGAGGGCCGACGGGCGGTGCCGGGAGACGTGGCGCGGCCGTCCCCGGTTCAGCGCTCCCCCACCAACCAGCCGGCCGGTCCTTGACCAACGACCCGTGTGCGGCCGGCCCCGGTTTCAGTACCCCCTGCGCCCCCGACCCCCCACCCCCCTCCCGCACGAGGCTCGTACTGCCAGTGCGGGTTGCAGGGTCAGGTGGTGGACCGGGAGGGGGTGGGGGGAGCGGAGGCGGGAGGTGAGGAGTTCGATTCCCTTGCGGCCCAGGGCGCGTTTCGGTGGGGCGACGGCGGTCAGGGGGACGCTGGCCAGGGCGGCGACCTCGTCGTCGTAGGAGATGATCGCCAGGTCCTGGGGGACGCGGATGCCGCGCTGCGCGGCCAGTTGGAGCAGGACGATGGCCTCCGCGTCGCCGTGGGCGAGGACGGCGGTGGCGCCGTGGGCGCGGAGGTCGTCGAGGGCCTCGTCGATGCGCTGCTCGGTGTGGGGGGAGGTCTCGCGCTGCGGGACCAGGTGGACCGGGGTGTCCTGGTCGAGGCCCAGGGCGCGCAGGGCGTGGGTGTGGCCGAGGCGGACGGCGGGGGCCGTGGGGCCCAGGTCCTTGACCATGAGGGCGATCCGGCGGTGCCCGAGGCGTGCCAGGTGTTCCACGGCCAGCCGGGCGCCGGCCTGGTGGTCGGTGACCACGTGGTCCAGGCGGTCGACCAGGGTGGTGGAGCGCAGTTCGCGTTCCACCAGGACCACCGGGATCTTCAGCTCGCGCAGCCGTTCCTCGAAGCGGGTGTGGCGGGAGTTCTCCAGGGTCGGCGGGGCCAGCAGAAGGCCGTCGACGCCGTCGTCCAGGTGACGGCGGATGGCGACCAGGTCCTGTTCGGGCTGGTAGTCGGAGAAGGCGAGGGTGAGTTCGGCGTTCAGTTCCGTCGCCGCCTCGCGGGCTCCCTCCAGCACCTCGCGGAAATAGGGGCCGTTGGGCAGGAGCAGGCCCAATCGCAGGGTGTCCGGGGCGCGTTCGGGCTCGGGGCCGGTGGTCGCGGCCCTGCGGTCCAGGGCGACGCCGCCGTGGAACCGCCGTACCAGACCCTCGCGTTCCAGGGCCTCGACATCGCGTCGCACCGTGACGTCGGAGACCCCCAGCAGGCCCACGAGGTCGCTGATCCGTGCCGAGCCGTGCTCCCGCAGATGGGCGAGGAGCAGGTCGTGCCGGTCCGGAGAGAGCATCACGCGTCACATTTCCCTTGGCGCTGGCATGGAAGGGGTTCCGAACTGTTGGGAACGGAAGAAACCTAGCGCGCGGAAGGGGAGTTGGGCAGCCCCCGGCGACCCGGTGAAGAGGGAAAGGCGGCTGCGGTCGCGGGTGATCGAAAGGGGGAATAAGGGGCCAAGGGGAAGAGAATGGGATAGCGAAAGGCTTCGGGTGCTTCCGAGTGGTTCCAGGTGCGCACAAGCTCATTGACGGGTTACGGACCTGACCGGATGCTGAAGCCGCATCGGACGGCGGAGGTCCCTGCGGCATCCCGCCGTGTTCGGCGGCGCCCTCGATGCCCCGCCTCGTCCCTGGAAGGAGGCCCCTGTGTCCCTGGTCGGCCAGCGGCCCGGCAGTACACCGGCCGAGCGACCCGACGCACCCCCCGAAGCGCCCACCGCGCCGACCCGGCACACGGTGTCCCGGTGGCAGCGGGTGCGGCGGGACCGGGTGCCGCTGCTCATGATGGTGCCGGGCGTGCTGTACTTCGTGATCTTCCAGTACGGCGCCCTCGCCATGAACGTGATCGCCTTCCAGCACTACATCCCGTTCCTGGGGATGAGCCACAGTCCCTGGGCCGGGATCTCCAACTTCCAGACGCTGTTCGGAGATCCGGGGTTCTGGCGGGCCGTGTGGCACACGGTGAGCCTCGCCCTGTTCCAGCTGGTGTTCTTCATCCCGGTGCCGCTCGCGGTGGCGCTGCTGCTGCACAGCGTGCTGAGCGGGCCGGTGCGCAAGTTCGTGCAGTCGGTGGTGTTCCTGCCGCACTTCGTCTCCTGGGTCGTGGCCATCGCCCTGATCCAGCAGATGGTGGGCCCCACCGGCGTGCTGACCGGTCTGCTGTCCGGCGGCGGCGACCACATGGCGAATCTGTTCACCGACCCCTCGCTGTTCCAGCCGATGATGGTCGCCGAGCTGATCTGGAAGGACTGCGGCTGGGCCACGGTGATCTTCACCGCCGCCCTCTTCCAGGTGGACGAGCAGCTCTACGAGTCGGCCGCCATCGACGGCGCCGGGCCCTGGCGCCGCTTCTGGCATGTCACCCTGCCCGGCGTACGGCCGGTCGTGGTGCTCGTGCTGATCATGCGGCTCGGTTCCGTCTTCAGTGTCGGATTCGACCAAGTGCTGCTCCAGCGCGACTCGTTCGGGCAGCGGGTCTCCGAAGTGATCGACACGTACGTCTATTACCACGCCACCGTCAACGGCGACTGGTCCGTCGCCGCGGCCGCGGGACTGTTCAAGGGTGTCGTCGCCCTGGTCCTGGTGGTCGCCGCGAACAAGGTCGCCCACCGGCTCGGCGAGCAGGGGGTCTATCGATGAGCCCGGACACCGGGGCCGAGACCCGCCGTGCGAGGTGCGGCCGTACGAAGGACCGCCGGATGAAGGGCGGTCGTATGAAGGACGGTCGGATGAAGGGCAGTCGTACGAAGGGCGGTCGTACGAAGGCTCGGCGGCCGGCCTGGCAGGAGGAGCCGAGGGCCCTCACCACGGTCGGCAAGGTGCTGGCGATCGTGCTGATCACGGCGGCCGTGGTGGCGCCCTTCTGGGTGGTGCTCGCCACCAGCCTCAGCTCCAGCCGCCAGGTCACGGCGGACGGCGGCTACTCGCTGTGGCCGCGGGAGTTCTCGCCGCACGCCTTCCACCAGATCCTCACCGGCTCCACCGCGGGCCACGCCCTGGTGGTGTCGCTGCTGCTGGTGGTGGTCGGTACGGCGGTGTCGCTGGCCGCGACCGTCCTGCTGGCGTACGCCCTGGCCCGGCCCGGGGTGATCGGGGGCGGCTGGGTGCTGAAGATGACGCTGATCGCCTTCCTGTTCCCGCCCGGGATCATCCCCGCCTACCTGGTCGTCAACAACCTCGGGCTGATCGACGACTACTCCTCGCTGGTGCTGCCCGTCGTCATCGACGTGTTCAACCTGGTGGTGCTGCGCGGCTTCTTCCAGGGGCTGCCCGGCGAGCTGTTCGAGGCGGCCCGCCTGGACGGCGCCGGTGAGTTCACCATCCTGTGGCGGATCGTGCTGCCGCTGTCCAAGTCGGTGATCGCGGTGGTCGGGTTCTTCTACGGCGTCACCTACTGGAACGACTTCTTCCGGGCCCTGTTCTACCTCAACGACCCCGGCCGCTGGCCGCTCAGCACCCTGCTGCGGCTGCTGGTCACCCAGGGGGTCACCGCGGACGCGAACGGCACCACCGCGAGCGCCCTCCAGGACACCTCCCGGACCACGCTGATGGCCACCATCGTCCTCGCGGTCGTCCCCGTCCTGGTCGTCTACCCCTTCGTCCAGCGGTTCTTCACCAAGGGCGTGCTCACCGGCGCGGTCAAGTCCTGACCCGCGCCGACCGGTTCCGCTCTGCCCCGCCCCCTGAACACACGCGTCCGCTTGGAGCCCCCATGTCCCTGAACATGTCCCGCCGCTCGGTGCTCAGAGCAGCCGGTGCCGGAGCCGCCGTGCTCGCCGCCGGTCCCGCGCTCGCCGCCTGTGACGGCGGCGGTGGCCCGGTGTCCGTCTCCAACGAGGGCACCGAGCAGGCCGCCTGGCCCGCGTACGTGCCCGCCGAGGTCCATTACGACCTGCCCGCGCTCCCCGACAACGGCGCCCCCGCCGTCCTCAACTACCCCTCGCTGCCGCTGCCTTCGTCGGTGAAGGGCAAGCCGGGCGACGGCTCGGCGGTCTCCTGCATGGCGCTGAGCTACGGCGCCGCCGTCAAGCTCGACTCCTCCAACCGGATGGTCAAGGCCGTCGGCGACGCGATGGGCGTCACGCTCAAGCCGCGGTTCGTCATCGACACCGGCACCAGCTACACCACCGCGCTGGCCACCATGATGGCGGGCGGCGACCAGCCGGACATCCTGATGATCCCGGCCACCGGCGCGCCCGACATCAGCGAGTTCATCCGCTCGAAGTGCGCCGATCTCAGCGCGTACCTGTCCGGCGACGCGATCAAGGAGTACCCGAACCTCGCCGCGCTGCCCACCCGGGGCTGGCAGCTGATGGGCCGGATCGGCGGCGGGATATACGGCGTGCCGACCTACCGCTACAACGCCCCGCAGGTCGGCCTGTTCGCCAATCGCGACAAGCTGGAGCAGGCGGGGGTCTGGGGCCAGGGCATCGGCGTCCGGGAGTTCACCGACGCCCTGGCCAAGCTGAGTGTGAACGGCCGCTACGGCATCGGCAGTTCGAGCGCGGCGGCGTTCGGCTGGACCTTCCACGCCGGTGCGGCCGGTGCCCCCAACTGGTGGGGCGAGTCCGGCGGGAGCTTCCGTTTCACCGCCGACACCCCGGAGTTCGAGCAGGCGGTGGAGAACATGCACCGCTTCTACACGCGCGGCGTCTACAACCCGGACGCGCTCACGCTGGGCGCCGGTGACGCCCAGCCCAAGTTCCTCAACGGCACCTGGCTCACCTGGCCCAACGGCACCGGCGCCGCCGCGCAGATCCTCTCCCAGGTGCGGGGCTTCACCCCCGACCTCGCCTTCCCCTACGGCGACAAGCCCAACACCCCGGGCGGCGACTCGGTGTTCGGGTTCACGGTCGTCAAGAAGTCCTCCCCGGCCCGGATCAAGATGCTGCTGCGGATCCTCGACTTCTTCGCGGCACCGTTCGGCACCAAGGAGTTCGAGCTGGCCCGGTACGGCGTCGAGGGCGTGCACTTCACCCGCGACAAGGACGGCGCCCCGGCGAACGCGACCAGGCTCGGGCAGACGGAGAACAGCACCAACCTGCCCTTCCAGTACTTCAACATGGCGCCCCAGCCGCTGTTCTTCCCCGGCCTCGCCGACCTCACCAAGCGGCTCCACACCTCGCAGAAGACGCTGCTGCCGATCTGCGCGCCGGACGCCTCGGCCGCCTACCGCTTCTCCTCGGCCACCTTCAGCGCCAAGTGGGCCGGGGTCTCCCCCGCGCTCAACTCCGCGGTGATGGACGCCGTGTCCGGCAAGACGAAGGTCTCGGACTGGAAGGGCACCGTCGCCCGGATCAAGCAGCAGAACGGCATCGACCGAATGGCCGAGGAGTTCGCCAGGGCCAAGGCGGCCACCCGCTGAGCCCCGCCACCCCGTGGTGAGCCCGGGCGCGCGGTGCCCCGGCCGACACCCGCTGACGTACCGCATCTCCCGCGTGGGGCGCCCCCTTCCACCGGGCGCCCCACGCCCATGACCCGAGGAGTCCTGTGTCCGACCTGCCCCCCGCGGCCCGCCGCCCCCGGGTCCTTGCCCCGGCGCCCCGCCGACCCCGGGTCCTGCTCGCCATGCAGCGCGATCTGCTGCCCCTGCTGCTCGACCCGGCGCGGACGGCCCGACTCACCGGCCTCGCCGACCTGGATCCGGCGCTGGTCGCCGACGACTTCACCGATCCCGGTATCGCCACCGAACTCGCCCGCGCCGATGTGCTGTTCACCTTCTGGGGCTGCCCTCCCCTCACCCCCGAGGTGCTCGCCGGGGCGCCCCGGCTGCGGGCGGTGGTGCACGCCGCGGGCTCGGTGAAG
Source organism: Streptomyces sp. LaBMicrA B280 (assembly GCF_049222185.1). NCBI lineage: Bacteria > Bacillati > Actinomycetota > Actinomycetes > Kitasatosporales > Streptomycetaceae > Streptomyces > Streptomyces sp. LaBMicrA B280. The sequence goes on from NZ_JBMJCT010000003.1 coordinate 254,333, forward strand.
AACTTCGTCACCGACGCCTGCTGGGAACGGGGCATCGCCCTCTCCTCGGCCGCCGACGCCAACGCGCTGCCGGTGGCGGAGTACGCGCTGGCGATGATCCTGCTCGCCAACAAGCGGGCGCTGACCACGCGCGACCGGTACCGGGCGGTGCGCGGTCAGGTGTCCTGGCAGCACGAGTACCGCGACGCCGGCAACTACCGGCGCAGCGTCGGCATCGTCGGCGCCTCCCGCACCGGGCGCCGCGTCATCGCGCTGCTCGCCCCCTACGACATGGAACTCCTGGTGCACGACCCGTACTTGGGCGCGGCGGAGGCCCGTGCGCTCGGTGCGGAGCCGGTCGGCCTGGACGAGCTGTGCGCCCGCTGCGACGTGGTCTCGCTGCACGCGCCCGCGCTGCCCGAGACCCGGCACATGATCGACGAGCGCCGGCTGAAGCTGATGCCGGACGGCGCCACGCTGGTCAACACCGCGCGCGGGGCGCTGGTGGACACCGACGCGCTGACCCGCGAGCTGACCGGCGGCCGGCTGAACGCCGTACTGGATGTGACCGAACCGGAGATCCTGCCGCCGGACTCCCCGCTGTACGACCTGGACAACGTGGTGCTCACCCCGCACATCGCCGGTTCGCTCGGCGGTGAGCTGCACCGGATGGCGGATTCGGCGCTGGACGAGCTGGAACGCCTCGCGCACGGGCGGCCGTTCGCGCATCCGGTCGTCCGCGAGCAGTTCGAACGCTCGGCCTGAGGCACGCCGTCGGGGGAAGACTGGTCCGGCCGGCACCGCGTCCACCGGCCCGACCCGAACGAGGAGCCATGACCCGCAACCGCCCGCACCCGTTCTCCGGCAACCCGCTGCGCAGCCGCGCCGACTGGCAGCGCGCGCTGCTCGACCTGTGCGCCCCGCTCACCGACGCCTACCCCGACGACACGGCCCTGGCCGCCCCCGGCACCGCGTACGAACCCCGGGTCGCCCGGCTGGAGGCGACCGTACGACCGCTGTGGGGGCTGGCCCCGTTCGCCGCGGGCGGCGGGCGGTACGACGGCTGGGAGCGGGTCCGCCGGGCCGTCGCCGCCGGGACCGATCCGGAGCACCCGGAGTACTGGGGCGAGCCCGGCGCGATGGACCAGCGCCTGGTCGAGGCGTCCGTGCTCGGCTGCACGCTGGCCCTGGCCCCCGGGGAGCTGTGGGAGCCGCTCGCCGGGGAGGAGCGGGCGCGGCTCGCCGACTGGCTGCGCCGGGCCGCGCGGGCCGAGCGGGTCCCCGACAACAACTGGCATCTGTTCCCGGTGATGGCGGAGCTGGGCCTGAAAGCGGTCGGGGAGCGGCCCGAACCCGGTCTCGCCGAGCGGGCGTTCGCGCGGGTCGAGGACTTCTACCGGGGCGGCGGCTGGTACTCGGACGGCCCGGACGGCAAACCCCGTGACTACTACGGCCCTTGGGCCCTGCATCTGTACCCGCTGCTGTACACGACGCTCGCGCCGGACGCCGATCCGGCGGTCGTGGCACGGGTACGGGAGCGGGCCGCGCTGTTCGCCGGGGAGTTCCGGCACTGGTTCGCGGCCGACGGCGCGGCGCTGCCCTTCGGCCGCAGTCTGACGTACCGGTTCGCACAGTGCGCGTTCTGGGGCGCGCTCGCCCACGCGGGCGTCGAGGCGCTGCCCTGGGGGGTGCTGCGCGGGCTGTGGGCCCGGAATCTGCGCTGGTGGGCGCGGCAGCCGATGTTCGCAGCCGACGGCACGCTGTCGGTCGGCTACGCCTACCCGAATCTGTTCATGAGCGAGCAGTACAACGCGGCGGGGTCCCCCTACTGGGCGTTCAAGGCGTTCCTGCCGCTCGCCCTGCCCGCCGGGCACCCGTTCTGGACCGCCGAGGAGGAGCCGCTGCCCGCCCCGGACGCGGTGCGTCCCCAGCCGGAGGCGGGGCTGCTCGTCCAGCACGGCGGCGGGCACACCACGGCGCTGGCGGCCTGCGACGCCGACATCTGGGTGCGCAACGCGCCCGCGAAATACGGCAAGTTCGCGTACTCCACGGCCTTCGGCTGCGCCGTCGCCACCGGCCCGCTCGGCGCGTCGGCGGCCGCCCCCGACAGCGCCCTGCTGCTCAGCGAGGACGGTCTGTACTGGCGCTCCCGGATCGCCTGCGCGTCCCGCTCCGTGACCGCCGACCGGGTGCGCGCCCGCTGGCACCCCTGGCCCGATGTCACCGTGGACACCTGGCTGCTGCCCGCCGGACCCGGCCGGCACGTCCGGGTCCACCGCCTGGTCACGCCCCGCCCGCTGCACACGGTCGAGGGCGGCTTCGCGGTGCCCCTGGAGGAAGCCGTCACCCGGGCCGGGGGCGCCGGGGCGCGAGCCGACTCCGGCGGCCTCGCGAGCGCGGTGCGGGACCTCACCGGGTCCCGGACCGGCGAGGTCATGTTCCCCGACCCCAACGGCCACCTCCTCTGGCCGCGTACGGCACTGCCCGTGCTGCGGGGTCAACTGCCGCCCGGCGAGCACTGGTTGGCGGCCGAGATCCACGCCACCGCCGACGGCGGCGCCCCCGGCGCGGACGCGCTCGACTGGCGTGCCCTGCCCGGCCTCCCCCGCGCCCTGCGCGACACGCTCCCGGGCCCGGAGGGACCCACCCCGTGAACCGACACCGTCCAGCCCGTTCCTCGACGCGTGACCGCCACCGCACCACGACGGCTTCCGCCTGTGGCAGACGGACACCACGGACTGCGGGGGTGTGGTACCGCTCGGTCGCCCTCGATGCCGGGCCGCTGCTGAACGTGCCGCCGGACCGGCGCGGGCGGATCGACGCGGCGGACAGCGGGTCACCGGGCACCGGGTCACCGCCGACGGGCGGGAGGTCGCGGCCGCGGGTACGGTCGGGGTGCGCCGGGTGCACGTCTTTCCCGAGGTGCGGGCCCGGGTGATCGAGGCCGAACCGAGCGACGCGGCCCCGGAGGTGTCCCTGCGGGTCTTTCGCACCGGGCACGGAGGGCTGCCCGCCCTGGAGGAACAGCCGCCGGTCGACGAAGGTCGCGCGGACACGCCACCCCGGGCACGCCGAGCCGACGCCTCGGCTTCGGTGTGCGTCAACTCGCCTGCTGGAAAGCCCCGTTCAGGCCGATCGTTTCCGCGCGGCCGTCTTCTTCGCCGCCGCCTTCTTCCCCGCGCCCGACTTCGCCGTGCCCGAACTCGCCGTGCCCGAACTCGCCGCGCTCTTCTTCGCCGTCCCGGTCGACTTCGAGGTGGACTTCCTGGCCGGGGCCTTCTTGGCGGTGGTCTTCCTCGCGGTGGAGGTGGACTTCTTGGTGCCCGTCTCCTTGGGGGTGGAGCGGCGGTCCGGCAGGGATCTGACCTCGGCCTCGCCGGTGGGTTCGCGGGATTCGCGGGCGGCGCGGACGCTGTTCTCCAGGGCGGCCATCAGATCGAGGACCTTGCCGCCCTTCGCCGGTTCCGGGGCCTGCGGGGGCGCTTCGCCCGCGGCCTTGGCGGCGATGACCTCCTCCAGGGCCTCCCGGTACTCGTCGTGCAGATCCGCCATCTCCACCTCGCCGAGGGTGTCCATCAGGGCGTCCGCGAGATCGAGTTCCTTGTCCCGGATCTTGACGTCCACGTCCGGGGCGACACCCTCGGGGGCCCGTACCTCGTCCGGCCAGAGCAGGGCGTGCATGGCGATCGCGTCGCCGACGACCCGGAGCATCCCGAGCCGCTCCCGGCCGCGCAGCGCGAACTTGGCGATGGCGACCTTGTTGCTGCGCTTCAGGGCCTCACGAAGCAGGGTGTACGGCTTGGCGGCGGGGGCGCCGCTCGCGGCGAGGTAGTACGCCGAGCCCATCTGGAGCGGATCGATCTTGTCGGCCGGCACGAAGGCGACGATCTCGATGGTCCGGGCCGTCGGGATCGGCAGGTGGGACAGGTCCTCGTCGGTGATCGGGACGATGGTGCCGTCCGCGTCCTCGTACGCCTTGCCGATCTCGGACTGGCTGACCTCGCGGTCCTCCACCTCGCACACCTTGCGGTAGCGGATGCGGCCGTTGTCCTCGGTGTGGATCTGGCGGAAGGAGATCGCATGGCTCTCGGTCGCGTTGACCAGCTTGATCGGGATGCTCACCAGCCCGAAGGAGATGGCGCCGTTCCATATCGATCGCACGTGCCGCACCCTTCCTTTCCCATGGGGACCGGTTTGTCTGGGATTGTCATCCTATGACGCCTATCACAGAGGTGGAGGGGCGGCGGGTCCCGCTGACCAACCTGGAGAAGGTGCTGTATCCGGCGACCGGCTTCACCAAGGCGGAGCTGGTGCACTACTACGCGACCACCGCCGACGCGCTGCTCCCGCATTTGCGCGACCGCGCGGTGTCCTTCCTGCGCTACCCCGACGGCCCCGAGGGCCAGGTGTTCTTCACCAAGAACGTGCCGCCGGGTACGCCCGAGTGGGTCACGACCGCCGAGGTGCCGAGGTCCTCGGCGGAGGGCCCGGCCCGCATGGTCCTCGTACAGGACCTGCCGAGCCTGGTGTGGGCGGCGAACCTGGTCACCGAGTTCCACACCCACCAGTGGCTGGCGGGCTCGCCGGACGAGGCCGACCGGCTGGTGTTCGACCTCGACCCCGGGCCGCCCGCGACCGTCGTGCAGTGCTGCGAGGTCGCCCGGTGGCTGCGCGAGCGGCTCGCGGCGGACGGGATCGAGGCGTACCCGAAGACCGCCGGGTCCAAGGGGCTGCACCTGCTGGCGGCGGTCTCCGGCGCCTCCCCGGAGCGGACCAGCGAGTACGCCAGGGCGCTCGCGGTGGAGGCGGAGCGTGCGCTGCCCCGGCTGGTGGTGCACCGGATGACCAGGAGCCTGCGGCCCGGGAAGGTGTTCGTGGACTGGAGCCAGAACGCGGCCCGCAAGACCACCGCCACCCCCTACACCCTGCGCGCCCGCCGCGCCCCGCTGGTCTCCGCGCCCGTGACCTGGGACGAGGTCGCCGACTGCCGCTCACCGGAGCGGCTGGAGTTCCGGGCCGAGGACATCGCGCCCCGCCTGCGGGAGCACGGCGACCTGATGGCCCCCCTGCTGGACCGGCACCGGGCCGCCCCCCTCCCCGAAGCCCCCTAGATGAGTGAGTCCGATGTGTGTGCTGGTCGCGACCATGGCGAAGGGCGCCCGTTGGTCAGTGTGTGAAGACAAACCTGGACGCCCTTCTGGCGGCACTGTACGTGTTCATCGACGACCAT